>NZ_JAHRFC010000019.1:0-103935 GCF_020883015.1 Microcoleus sp. CAWBG640 | reverse complement strand
GACTGAAGGGATATCAAATTGGCGGGGCTCAAGTAGCTCAACGCCATGCTAATTTTATTCTTAACTGTGGGTCGGCAACGGCTAATGATATTTTTCAAGTGATCCGCCACGTTCAAGAGCAAGTCCAAGAGCGGTGGTCGCTATTGTTGGAGCCAGAAGTTAGAATACTGGGAGAGTTTCCGTTATAAAGCGGGCATGATCTTAAGTTAGGGATTACGTACGGTCGGGCAGATCGAAACTTGGGTGGAAACCCTCAACGCTTGTGGAGAGGACGATCTCTACTGATGCTGGAGAAATTCTGTGTCAGCAAGTCGCCTCAACGAATCAAGAATCTCAGTGTCTTTACACATGAGAGTGCCAACAAGTACCAACGGCACACTGTTTTTAATTGAGCATCGCTGAGTAGTTATGACACAATCTGGAAAAGGATTTGGCTTCGGCCTGGGCAAAATGAAAGAACTAACTGAAGCTTTCAAGAAAGCTCAGCAGGTTCAAGAAGGAGCTAAGAAGCTTCAGGAAGAGTTGGATCAAATGGAAATTGAGGGAACTGCCGGCGGTGGCCTGGTTAAAGTTTTTCTCAGCGGAAACCAAGAACCCCGTCGGGTGGAAATCTCCCCTGATGCGCTTGGTGAAGGTGCGGATGTGGTGTCTGAACTCGTCACGGTGGCGATGCTGGATGCCTACACTAAGTCAACCATGACGATGCGGGAAAAAATGGAAGAACTGACTGGTGGACTGAATCTCCCCGGTTTCTAAGTGGTTAGTCAGTAGTCAGTAGTCTTGTGACTAATGACTACTGACTACTAACTTGTTCATGGTTCATGGGAATCGCGAATGGGGAATCGCGAATGGGGAATCGCGAATCCACCAATAACCAATAACCAATAACTACTGACCACTGACTAATGACTACTGATTGCTGACTAATGACTAAATTATTATTTGTGTGCTTAGGAAATATCTGCCGATCGCCTTCTGCAGAAAATATTATGAATCATTTGATTGAAAAAGCGGGTTTGGGAGACCGCATTACTTGCGATTCTGCTGGAACCGCAGGCTATCACATTGGCAGTCCTCCTGACAGTAGGATGGCAGTGGCTGCAAAGAAACGGGAGATTGAATTGTTAGGTGCAGCCCGCCAATTTCAAAGGAAAGATTTTGAGAATTTTGATTTGATTCTGGCGATGGATCGGGAAAATTATCGGAATATTCTCGCTCTTGATAACACTGGAAAATATAAAGAAAAAGTGCGGTTGATGTGCGATTTTTGCCATAAATATGACTTGAAGGAAGTCCCCGATCCTTATTATGGTGGACCGGAGGGATTCGATCGCGTCATCGATTTGTTGCTGGATGCTTGCGAGGGCTTGTTGGAGTATTTGAAGAAGTCATATCAAATCCGGTAACATCGGAATTATTCATCTCTCTTATCTCCCTCTGTGTTCTCTGCGTTCTAGTAAGGTTAAATCATTCCGATGCAGCCGGAAACGATATCAGAAGTCAGCAGTCAATAGTTATTAGTTATTAGTTATTAGTTATTAGTTATTGCCGTCGCCAGCCAGCGAAGTCGAAGGGTTATTTGTTATTGGTGAGGAATTCCCAATTCCCAATTCCCAATTACCAATTACCAATTCCCCACTAAATGGTGTTCCATCGCAAAACGAACCAGTTCTGCACGATTGTTGCTTTCGGTTTTTCTGAACAAGCTGCTGACGTGCTTTTCCACGGTTCGGGGACTGAGGTGGAGCTCAAGGCCTATTTGAATATTAGACAGACCTTCTGTGAGTAAATTCAGCACTTGTTGCTCTCTTTGGGTCAAATTCGGTGAATTTTGGGTAAAAGAAGGGCGATCGCCCCTTTCTGACTTTTGAGTCAAAAAATCTAATTCTCCCGTCTCCTTGACTTGGTGGCGCTGCTGTGTGGTAACAGTTTCTCTCTGGGAAGGCAACGCTTGGGCAATCAGAACGTATCTATCCAACAAAGAGCGAATTACCACTCCCAACTCATTGAGTTCAAAAGGCTTGGCCAGATAATTGTCGCAGCCCATTTGATAGCCCCGAATTCGCTCCTGAGAACTCGTCCGTTCCGTCAAAAAAATCACCGGTAGCAAGCGGAAGGCTGGACGAGTCCGCACTCGCCGCACGAACTCGTAGCCGTCCATTTCAGGCATTGTAATGTCGGTAACAATCAAATGCGGCTGAAATTCCTCTACTAAGCCGAGAGCTTCTTTGCCGTTTTCAGCAGGGATGACCGAATAACCCAAAATTTCCAGGTAATCGTTAATCGACAAGCGAGTCGCAAAATCATCATCAGCAACCAGGATTGTCAATGGCATGGGGGAACTTAAAAATTAAACAGTGAGCATTAAAAATTAAAAATGACTAATTTCACTTTTAATTTTTAATTTTACTGGTTAACTTCCTTTATAGCTTGTAGTCAAAGTAGCAGGTTGCCCAAAATTACCTTCCAAAACAACACCTCGACCATTAGCAGCCAAATGGCGCACAATTTGGTAAATTGTCTCAATTTGCTCTGGCTTGCCGGCTTTTTTGGCTAGTTCGGTGACAGACAGAGGAGTTTCCGACTGTTTGAGAACTTCCAGTACCTGTTTTTGCAAGTCTAATACAGCAGCGGCAGCTTTTTTGCCTGCTTCGACACCTGGTTGGTGATAGGCGTTGACATTCACCAAGGAACCGTAAAAACCTACGGCTCTTTCGTACAGAGCAATTAATGCTCCTACTGTGCGAGGATTTACTTGAGGAATGGTGACAGTAATCGAATCTCGTTGATTTTCCGACAAAGCTTGTCGAGTTCCCTGGAACAAACCCGACAAATAATCTCCCGATGTCACGCCGGTTTCCACCTCTGGAGAAATGCCTTGCCTGTCTTGCAAAACTTCAATAAATGTGAGGAAGAAATTCGGGACACCTTCTCGCAATTGTTGGACGTAAGCGTGTTGGTCTGTTGTGCCTTTGTTGCCGTAGACTGCTATGCCTTGATAAACTGTGTTGCCGTCTAAATCTTTCTCTTTCCCTATAGATTCCATGACTAATTGCTGCAAATAGCGACTGAACAATAGCAGGGAATCTTTGTAGGGGAGAACTACCATATCTTTTTCGCCACGTCCGTTGCAGGCAAAATACCAACTCATGGCTAAAAGGGCGGCGGGATTGTGTTTAATTTCGGTGTTTTTGGTGGCTTCGTCCATGACTTTAGCACCGTCGAGCATTGCCTGGATGTCAATGCCTTGCAAAGCTGCTGGCAAAAGTCCGACTGCGGAGAGTTCGGAAGTTCTTCCTCCTACCCAATCTGCCATGGGGAAGGTGGTAATCCAGCCTTCTGATTTGGCTAATTTGTCTAGTTGGCTGTCTACTCCGGTGATGGCTATGGCTTGTTTGGCAAAGTCGAGTTTTTGGGCGGCGAAGGCTTTTTGCACTTCGATCATGCCGTTGCGGGGTTCGGGGGTGCCGCCGGATTTGGAGATGGTAATTACTAGGGTGCTGACGAGTTTGTCTTTGATTTGGTTGAGGATGCGATCGATTCCTGCCGGGTCAGTGTTGTCGATAAAATGTATGGCTAGGGGCGGAATGTCTGGGGATAAAGCTGCGGAGACAAATTGGGGGCCGAGGGCGGAACCACCGATGCCGATCGAGATAATATCGGTAAATTGGGGAGCGAATGGTGGCTTGATGTCGCGGCTTTGAACTTTATTGACAAATATTTCTATTTGTTGTATCGTCTGGACTATTTCTTGTTTGAGTTCTGGGGTGGGGGCGATATCGGGGTTGCGGAGCCAGTAGTGGCCTACCATGCGGTGTTCATCGGGATTGGCGATCGCCCCTGCTTCTAAAGCTGTCATGTCTTTGAAAGCTTTGTCAAATTTGGGTTTCATTATAGTGACGAAAGCGTCGTCGAAGCTCATGCGGCTGATATCGAGGAACAGTCCCAATCCAGAGTGATAGTAAAGCCAGTCTTGATAACGTTGCCAGAGTGCTGTGGCATCCATAGGAATTCTCTACAATTTTTTTAATGTTCGATCGGCATCATCGGGAATCAACCAATTGTAGTTCAAAACTCACATCTTGTCCTTGTTTCCGTCACAGACTGAACTGCCTGTTCCACAAACAGTGAATTTCTTGTGGGTATGGTATTCGTTTTTTACTTTTTCAAGTATAAATACTTAATGTTGTACAATATACAGATATTAGAATTCAGTTCCTATCTCAGAAACAATCGACTATGCTTACTCTCTCTCCAGAATTACAAAAAAGATTAGCAACTCCTCTGAAAATCGGCGATTTTGAAGTCAACAGTCGGGTGTTGCAATCGCCGTTGTCGGGTGTTACAGATTTAGTATTTCGCCGCTTGGTGCGCCGCTATGCACCGGATTCAATGATGTATACCGAAATGGTGAATGCTACGGGTTTGCACTACGTCAAGCAACTGCCGAGAATTATGGAAGTTGACCCGAATGAACGCCCGATTAGCATTCAATTATTTGACTGTCGCCCAGATTTTTTGGCAGAAGCGGCACAGAAGGCAGTGGCAGAAGGGGCGGATACAGTTGATATTAATATGGGCTGTCCGGTTAACAAAATTACTAAAAATGGTGGCGGTTCTTCCTTGCTACGAGCTCCAGAGACTGCTGAGGCAATTGTGCGGGCAGTTGTGCAAGCTGTAGATGTTCCTGTGACTGTCAAAACTCGCATTGGTTGGACGGACAAAGAAATTAATATTTTGGATTTTGCCAAACGGATGGAAGATGCGGGAGCAAAAATGATTACTGTCCATGGTCGAACTCGATCGCAAGGTTACAACGGCCAGGCAAAATGGGAATGGATTCGTCGTGTTAAGGAAGTTTTATCGATTCCTGTGATCGCCAACGGAGACATTTTTTCTGTTGAGGCGGCGATACGCTGTCTGGAAGAAACAGGGGCGGATGGAGTGATGTGTTCGCGGGGAACTTTGGGCTATCCTTTCTTGGTGGGAGAGGTGGATTATTTTATCAAAACTGGTGTGGAAAAGATAACTCCGACACCAATTGAACGGCTCGAATGTGCTAAGGAACATTTGCGGGCTTTGTGGGAATATAAGGGTGACAGCGGTGTGTCTCAAGCGCGCAAGCACTTAACCTGGTATGCTAAGGGCTTCCCTGGTGCTGCGGAATTGCGGGGCTTGTTGGCGGTAGTAGAAACGGTGGAACAAGGTTGCGATTCGATCGATCGCGCGATCGAGCAATTACCCGCAAGTTGAAACCAGGGAAACCTCGTGGGAACAAAAACAAAGCTCGGCTCTGCGGGCGCAGATTTAACGTATAATTGAAAACTCGTGTGGGGGTAAATATGGACTCATTAAAAGGGCGAGATTTATTAAGTCTAGCAGATTTAAGTATTGACGAATTAACTTATTTGTTAGACCTAGGTGCGAGCCTGAAATCGGGCATGGTGAAGCTGAAACGAAATAAAGTTCTCGGCTTGTTATTTTCTAAAGCTTCAACGCGCACACGGGTGAGTTTTACGGTGGCAATGTATAAATTAGGAGGTCAAGTTATTGACCTCAATCCTAATGTTACTCAAGTCAGCCGTGGGGAACCTTTGGTGGATACAGCCAGAGTATTAGACCGATATTTGGACGTTTTAGCGATTAGGACTTTCGACCAAAAGGATTTAGTAACTTTTGCTAATTATGCAAAAATACCTGTAATTAATGCGCTGACTGATGACGAACACCCCTGTCAAGTATTGGCGGATTTAATGACAGTAAAAGAGTGTTTTGGGAAGTGGGAAGGGGTGACTTTGGCTTATTTTGGCGATGGCAATAATATGGCGAATTCGCTGATGTTGGGCTGTGCAATGATGGGGATGAATGTGAGAATTGCTTGTCCTCAAGATTTTATGCCAAATCCTGAGATTGTGGAAAAGGCAAAGGCGATTGCGAAGGGAAAGACAGAAGTGACTGTGACTGCTGATGCCAAAGCTGCTGCTAAGGAAGCTCAAGTAATTTATACTGATGTTTGGGCAAGTATGGGACAGGAAGAGGAAGCGACAAGCAGGATTCCTTTGTTTGAGCCTTATCAGGTAAATGAAGAGTTGGTGGAGTTAGCAGATCCGAATGGGATTGTATTGCACTGTTTGCCGGCGCACCGAGATGAAGAGATTACGGATGGGGTAATTGAAGGGAGTCAATCGCGGGTTTGGGATCAGGCGGAAAATCGGATGCACGCTCAGCAAGCTTTGCTGGCGGCGATTCTCGAAAGCGATTAACAACAGAAAGCAGAAGAGAAGAATCAGAGGAAAGCCAATCTCTCTATCCCAACCTCTTCTCTCTCTGCGCCAAGAGCGCCCTCTGCGGTTAATACAAAAAAATCTAATTCAAAAATAAATAGAATTGCTACAGCCGTTTTCAATTCGATCTAATTGGTGGCAACATTTCGGGAATTGCGATATTGACAGCCGGAAAATGCAGCGGTGAAATCCTCCCATTTTCCCCAAGAATCAATTCGCTTTGATACCCATTTTCAGCAGGTTCTCGAAAAACATGAAGTTGCCGATCGTTCACATTTAATACCCAATAATCGGCAATTCCCGATCGCGCGTAAATTTTCGCTTTAACTTCGCGATCGTAAGTTAAGCTGCTATCTGCTACTTCGATAATCAGATATACCTCTGAAGGAGTTGGATGGTGAGTCGCATAATCCAACGGATCTATTATTACTAAAGCGATATCCGGTTCAGGCTCAGAATTGTCGTCGAGGGCGATCGGATCTTGGGTATAAACAGCAGCCCGATCTCCCAGAAGATTGCGCAGCACGCTAGCAGTACGTCTAGTGGCTGAAGTGTGAGCAGTTCCTTTTGCACTCATTTGGATAATATTTCCTTCAATTAATTCCACTCGCTCCTCTGGGTTAAAAAATCCTATTTCTCCCAGCTTGTGATATTCTTCAACTGTCCATTTGCGGAGCGTGAAAGGGGCTTCTGTGATGAGCATAGTTCCCTCACTAAATTTATAATATGATGTGGAATAATTTAATTGTAGCTTAACGGGTTCCCAGGCAGAACCTGGGAACCGATGTCAGCGAGGCTCTTCCTCGTTTGTCGAGTAAAATGGGAGACTCTTCCTCGCCTATCTGCGTTACCAGGCTCTTCCTGGGAACGAGTAGAAAAGACTGAAATCTTTACTACAAATTCATTTTTGCGACCTCACCTGCAACCACATTAACAGTTTGTTGAATTTGAGTTCCATCAACCTTTAACTGATAAGTTCCTGGAGAAAGCTCGATCGCCCCAAACCATCCTTTACCATCCGCCCGCAGTTGTCGCACCTTGCTACTACCATCGATCGCCTGTAATGTCAAGCTCGCACCGTCGCAAGTTCTAGAACACTGTTGCAAATTGCCCGCGATCGCACCCATAGTCGGCCGCGACTTCCAAGGCATATCGGGAATCGCAGCCGGAGTAGGCCACACAGGCTGAGTTTGAACAGTTCTGCCCGTAGCACCGTCAACGTATTGACTAGGGTGGGACAGGGCGTTATAAAACCAATCATTACTCTGGGACACGAATTTCCAGGGCTGACGGGGCAAATCGCCACTACCGCCCGATCGCAGTTCGACATTAGCATAGACGTTGCTGCTAGCGTAGGAATACAGCACCGTGCCTACGACTTGATTTCCTTTGGCAGATGGCGCTTCGGCGCGGCGAATCTGGGCTAGGGTGTCTTCAATGTAGTTGAGATAATTACCAGGTCCGATCGCAATTTGGCGGTTGTATTGGTGGTCTTTAGCGTACTCGATCCAATTATCGTAACCGCGCTTCTGCTGTGGTTTGTATTCCCGCTGATAGGTCATCGGCATCGCCATGTCGATAATACCTTCTTCCAGCCAAGCGCGCCAATCCTGCAAAACTTCTCTGTAAGGTTGCGTTTTATACCAACCTTCATCATTTTTCGGGCCGTCGCCCCAGGCGATCGTCGCCGCCGTCACTTTCACTCGCGGTTTAATCGCCAGGGCTTCTATATATAGCTTCCGCACTAATTCCGTTACTCGATCGCGCCGCCACTGCATCCAGGCGGTATCGCTTGGTTTCGGTGTACCAGTGCGCCCAGTTTGCTGGTTAAAACGGGCGATCGCCGTCGGATTGTAGCCCCAATCCGGCCCGCCATAGCGCACGTAATCCAACTGTACGCCGTCCACATCGTAGCGCTTCAGCAAGTCCAAATAGACGGAAACAGTATAATCCAAGGCATCTGGATGGCCAGGATCGAGAAAACCTTTCGATTCCCCACCGTAAGTCAGCATCGCCCAATTGTCCCTTCCTGGAGCATTTGGTCCGTGTTGTTGCCAAATGTGATTGGGAGGAAGTTTACCGCCGGAAACTACTGGTAGCGTTACCATCCAAGCGTGGACTTCCATGCCTGCGGCGTGGGCTTTGTCAATCAAATCTTGCAGTGGATCGAAACCGGCTGGAACGTTAGGATCGAGGGTGCGTGGTTCGATCGCACTGGTGTAAAAAGCATCACCACGGCGACGAACTTGGGCGACAATCGCATTGGCGTTAGCCAGTTTAGCATCTGCAATCAATTTGGTGACTTCTTGAGGTGTTTTGAAGCCCGGATTAAATGCGTCCACCCAGAAAGCTCGAAATTCCGAAGTTTGGGTTTGTGGGGGGGGATTTGCTATCGCGCGATTCGGAAACCAGTGTGATAACCAGCCTGGAGTCAGGAGAAAACTGATTGTTAAGCCGATCGAAAACAGGCTTGACAAAAAGAATGTTTTGGATTTACGCATCAGAATTGTGTGAGAGAGCGTTTAACTGTCTGTTACGGACTATTCGTTTGAGAGTCCGGTTGACATTTTCGCACAATGTTATATTAAGTGGGCAAATAAGTAAAATCCTTATTGCAAAACACACGGTATGCAGGAAAAGGCGATCCTGCCTCTTACTCCCTTCCCCGTAGAAGATTTTATTTACTTCCTCTTTCTTCCTTCGTGTCCTTCGCGTCTTCGCGGTTCAATAACACTCATCCAATTTAGGCGAAAATAAGCTCAAGTAGAGATAGACTTTTTCTCAACAAATGATATCACCACATTTTCCAACACGAACCCTTCCGGCTGACAAAAACACAACTGCCAGCAATCTCCTAGAAAGAGTAGACTTGTTGCGCCCAGAAGCAACCCGGAAGTTGCAACAAAGCCAGAGAGGAGAAAAAGGACAATTTTTAACACCTTCATCCGTGGCAGTTTTAATGGCGAGAATGTTTGAATTTAACTGTCCCGATATATCGCTGTTAGATGCCGGTGCTGGTATTGGTTCGCTGCTAGCAGCAGTTGTTTGCGAGCTATGTCAGCGCCCCCAAAAACCTCGCACCTTGCACATTACAGCTTATGAAATTGACATTATTTTGATTGAGTATCTCAAACAAACTTTAGACTGGTGCAGTATAGAATGTCAAAGTGCAGGTATATCTTTTACCTACGATATTCGTCAACTTGATTTCATTCAAGACGCTGCGGATATGTTACATTCCAATCTATTTATACAGACGCTAAGGTTAGAATTTACAAATGCAATAATCAATCCTCCGTATACCAAGATTAATGCTAAATCCCAAGTCCGAAGTTTGCTTCGTTCTATAGGAGTAGAAACCAGTAATCTCTACGCTGGTTTTATAGTTGCCACCGCTCACTTACTCAAACCAAAGGGTGAATTAGTATCGATTACTCCGCGTAGCTTTTGCAACGGTTTATACTTTCGAGATTTTCGCAAAGTATTGCTAGAAATGATGGCTTTACGTCAATTACACATCTTTGAATCGCGACGGTTGCCCTTTGCCGATGATGCTGTTTTGCAAGAAACTATTATTGTTCGCGCTATCAAACAAATAGAAAAGCCAGATACTGTACTTATAAACTCAAGCACAACTGGTGATGATGACCTAATTTCCTCTCACTCACTGCGCTATGACGAGCTAGTCAATCCTAGTGATTCAGAACAATTTATTCGTATTTTGCCAAATTCTATAGACCAAAAAATAGTCTATAAAATGGCACAATTTAGTTCCACTCTCAAAAAACTATTTTTAACAGTTTCAACAGGCAAGGTTGTTAATTTTAGGGTTTTATCTGAATTGCGAATAGAACCAGATTATGGTACTGTTCCGCTGATTTATCCCGCCCACTTTTCTGCTGGTTATGTTGAATATCCCACACTAACGAAAAAACATCAAGCTTTAGCAGTTAACGATAAAACTGCTCCTTTGCTCGTTCCTAACGAACATTATGTTTTGGTCAAGCGTTTCTCATCTAAAGAAGAGAAAAAGCGAATCGTGGCAGTAGTTTGGGATGCTGACAAAATTAATAATTCTAGGGTGGGTTTTGAAAATCATTTGAATTACTTTCACAAACAGGGACGCGGACTAGACCTCATCCTCGCGCGAGGATTGGCAATTTATCTGAATTCCAACCTTGTAGATGGGTTTTTTCGACTCTTCAGCGGGCATACTCAAGTCAATGCTACAGATTTGCGGAGTTTGAAGTATCCTAGTCTAGAGCAATTACTCTTACTTGGTAATCAAATGGGAGAAATATTTCCGACACAATGCGAAATTGACGAACTTGTCGAAAAACAACTACTGAACGCAATAAATTAGTTATAAAATCACCAAATGACTAGCGAAAATCACATCAATGAAGCTTTAGAAATACTTGCAGCACTTGGCTTTACAATCCAGAACGTCCGGTGAATAGTCCAAAAACGGCATATCAGATTGAAGAAAGTGCTTTAGAGCTACTGCGAACTTACGGGAGTTCTGATTGGGATAAAAATGTCCGCACTTACCTCGCCTCTGTCGAAACTCTCAAACAAAGATATGCACAAGAGCGAGAAATGGCTCGGATTCCAATTACCATCGAAGGTGATATCAAAACTCTTTCGCCCGGAGGTCATAACGTCTTAATATCAAAGATTGTGAGTGAGTTTGCTTCTCGCTTTACTCCGGCTGGCAAGCTGCTTTATGTCGGAGATACAGATGAAAAATTTGCTCATTTCAACGAAGCATCGCTCACTGCATTAGGAGTGACAATAGATGCTCACGGTAAGATGCCAGATGTAATTGTTCACTTTACGGAAAAAAACTGGTTGGTATTGATTGAAGCTGTGACTTCCCACGGGCCCATTAATCCAAAACGTAAAGCTGAACTAGAAAAGCTTTTCAAATCTTCCACAATTCCTCTGGTGATGGTGACAGCTTTTCTCAGTCGCAAAGCAATGGCAGAATATTTATCTGATATTGCTTGGGAAACTGATGTTTGGGTAGCAGAAGAGGCTACTCACCTGGTTCATTTTAACGGTCAGCATCTGTTACAGGCTTATTCGACAAATCAAAGCATTTCTGAGGCGCAATGATGCTAAGATACAAAGCTTATATTGCGGCCGTTGGTATCGCAATGCCATATACTGTGATGCAAGCGGTTTCAGTGACCGGAAAATGCCGATCGCACTCAGTAAATCTCATAAGCAACTAGGTAAAATATCTTGGCAATGGAAAAAAAACATAACGCTGGATTGTGGGTATCAGTATTGTATTTCGCCCAAGGTCTCCCTTACACCGTTGTTAATTTAATGTCGGTGATTTTTTTGAAAGGTTTGGGAACCAGCAACGAACTGATCGGATTGACAAGTCTTTTGTCTTTTCCTTGGGTGTTAAAAGGTTTGTGGGGCCCCGTAGTTGATTTGTATTCAACTAAGCGCAAGTGGATTTTAAACATGGAAATCCTTTGTGCTTTTTTGTTCGCTTTCCTAGCTTTTGGTGTGTTAACACCCCATCCTATCATTATATCGCTGGTCATTTTTACGGCGATCGCCTTTGTTTCGGCTACTCACGACATCGCCATTGACGGATTTTATTTAAACACGCTCAATAAAGACCAACAAGCACTATTTGTCGGCGTTCGCAACACGGCTTATAGAGGTGCTGTCATTGCCGGTAGCGGTGTCTTGGTTTTCTTGGCTGGTAAACTAGCAGAACAGTATTTAGTGACGGGAAATGGTACCGATACCAAAGTATATCAAGACATTCAGTTATCTTTTTTGGGTTCGTCTTTTAACGTGACTGCCCTTAGCTACGGATGGGCGACAGCTTTTGGCATTTGTGCCATTATGTTTGTGCTGATTTATCTGTTTCAACGGTGGTATCTGCCCTATCCTAGAAATTATGCGGAGGAAGCGGGCGCACCTCGGCAAACCACCAGTTTTCTGGAGTCATTTATAACCTATTTTCAGCAAGATAAAATTGGTTGGATTGTCGCTTATGTCTTGATTTTTCGATTGGGCGATGCCTTGACTTTTAAAATGGCTCCTCCATTTTTAATGGATAAAGTGGAAAAAGGAGGATTAGCAGTTTCTACCTCGGATATGGGCTTGTTATCTGGTACTTTAGGGGTAATGTTTCTGTTAGTTGGAGGGCTGTTAGGGGGCTATTTGATTGCGAAACAAGGACTGAAAAAATGGATGTGGCCGACGGCTATTCTGCAAAATTCTACTAACGTGCTGTATTGGCTGTTGGCAATCAATCAACCGGGGATTGAATGGGCTTATGTCGTAAATTCGATCGAGCAATTTACCTATGGGCTGGGCGTAGCGGCCTATACAGTGTTCTTGATGCGGACTGTCCGCCCTGAATATGAAGCCTCCCATTATGCAATTACCACCGCCTTCATGGCCGCCGGAGTGCTGATTCCGGGGGTTTTTAGTGGCTACTTGCAGGCGAATCTTGGCTATCAAAATTATTTCTTGATGAGTGCACTGGCTGTGATTCCAGGTATGATGACAATCTTCTTTTTGCCACTAGAAGATGAATCAAAATTAGCACCTATGCCAAGACCTGGACTGGACGATCCAGATTAATTTAGTAAAGGGCAGGCTGGTTGCCTGCCACACAATCAATATTTGGGGAGGTTTCTATTAAATGGAGATGAAATCCCTAGCTGTCAGAGTGTTGGCTTGAGGACCAATGAAACTGGCAAGAACTTCACCAGTGCTGGTAAATTGGATCAGAGTTGAAAAATCGCTGGCATTAACTGTCAGTTGGTTAAAGGTAAGACCTTTGGTCAAACCGATTAAATCTTCACCCTGTTGAAAGTCGATTATTGTGTCAGTACCAGCCCCTATTCCTAACACGAACACGTCGCGTCCCGCGCCGCCAATTAACAGATCCGAACCGACTCCCCCAACGAGGGTGTCGTCGCCTGTATCCCCGTTTAAATTATCATCTCCTTTGCCGCCGAATAGCTGGTCATTACCACTACCGCCAGTAATGATATCATTGTTACGATTGCCAGTGAGAGTATCGTTTCCCCCGTTGCCAACAATCACATCGTCCCCGGCAAAACCGGAGGCTGTATTGTTGGCATCGTCGCCTACTAAGTTATTAGGTTGAGAGAGAGCTAGAGCAGCTTGCATTCCACTAATAATTCCCAAAAAAGAGGCTCCGGGTGTGAGTCTCAATTGCTCTGTGGTGCTGCGTGATTTCAGTGCTGCTCCCTGTGCTGGTAAGGCAAAATCTAAGCCAGCTAACAACTCTAAATAGTCGGAATCTGTGAAAGTAAAGTCAGGGCTGCTCAACTGGTTGACCGAGATTTCTGTCTGAATTAAACCTGGAGGGGGAGTTGTTAAGAGGCCTGATTGACTATGTTTATCTAGGACTAAGAGTGGATTGATAACCGGATCGGTAAATGTTTGTAAAATAACTTTTCCGGGCAGAAAAGCTTCTCCACCTAAACTCACAAAGTCGCCACTGACAATGTAGTGAGTTACATTTTTGCCTGCGCCCGCTTTTTGGGTAAATGTATTGACTGTATTTCGAGCAATTCCGGGGGAATTGAAAGTGACAACATCTCCGATCGCGGATGTGAATTCGGTGGCTGCTAGCTGGGTTAAAGCACCGCCCAAGCTGTGTCCCAGAACGTCTGGTGGCAAGCGGTTTGGGTTTTTTGTGGTATCTTGACTGATTTGTGTCAGCCAATTTCCTAATGCTTGTTTGTTGGCTTCAAATTGGTTGAAACCCACACCGCGCGTGTCTCCGAGTGCAACATCGTCGATCGCCGTATCACCGCCCCGAAATACTAAAACTGGCGGTTTGTCTGGGGTGGTGGAGATTAAGCCGATCGCGTGAAATCCGGTGGCTGGATCGTCGAAGGTGCGATCGATTCGATAGCCCGCTGCGGTTAAACCACCTTGAACTACAGATTGTAACTGGGGGTTGTCATCTATATAAACTAATCGCTTGGCTATAGTTTCGTAAACTGCGGGGGAGGAAGGCATATTTTTGTTATTTCCTGTATTTTGATTGGGGATTGCTGTTGGAGCTACTTAATTAAGTTTACACTAGCGATCGTTTAAGTAGAAAAAAGATGCAAGAAAGAAGAAAGAATCAGCAAGAAGGAACTATGTTCAGACAGCAAGCTTTTTAGTCACCTGTATCTTGCATTTAATTAAGTAGATTTACTTATGCACAATTTTCACTTGGGACAAGAAGGAATGGTGTGTCAATCAGGACTTTAGTCATTATCGCTCCCGATGATGAGGACTAAAGTCTTCACTAGGAATCAGAAATTATCTAAATCTGGACAAAATCTGGCCGCGAAATCTGACTGGCAGATACGCCAGTAATATTAGCAAGAATTTCGCCATTATTCAGGAGACTAATTAAAACTCCGTCATTACCTTGAGTAATTTTAATCTGAGCAAAAGTTAGACCCCGCGATAGTGCAATTAAATCTTGAGAGTCTTCAAAGTCTACGATTGTATCTGAGCCCCCACCGGATTCTAATACAAAACGATCGCGTCCACTGCCACCAATTAAAACATCGTTGCCCAACTCGCCTGCAATCAAATCGTCTCCGTCGCCTCCGTTTAAATAATCGTTATTTCTGCCGCCGTATAAGAAGTCGTCTCCGCCACCGCCAGTGATACTGTCGTTACCTCTATTACCCCTGAGAGTATCGTTACCGCCGTTGCCGATAATCGTATCATCTCCACTGCCCCCGGTGGCTGCATTGTTGCGATCGTCTCCTAATAAATAGTTTGGTTGTAGGGGAGCTAAACCAATTTGAATTTCTTTGATGAGTTCCACCAAAGAGAATTCTGAAGCGGTTCTCAAACTTTCTGCACCTGCTCTGGTTCTGATTGCTATTGACACTTCTGGTAGGGCAAAGTTCATCGCCGCTATAAATTCATTAAAATCGGAGTCGTTGTTATAGGTAAATTCTGGACTGTTCAAGTCTTCTACAGCAATTTGCCTTTGGAAAAAACCTGCGGGGGGATTAGTGAGCAGCTTTTCGGAACGATGCTTGGCTAAGACAGTTAGTGGCTCAATATTGGGGTCTGTAAAAGTTTGAACAAATACTTTTCCTGGTAAAAATTGTTCGCCAAACAGGCTGATGATATCTCCGCTGACGATGTAGTGATTAACATTTTTGTTGCCAATTCTGGTCAGATTTTTATTGAAAGCATTGACTGTAGTCTTTGAGACTCCGGGAGAGTTGAAAGTAAATATATCCCCAGTAATCGAAGTAAATTCGGTGGCGACTATTTGAGCTATAGCACCGCCTGCACTGTGACCGATCGCATCTGGCAATAACTGATTGGGATTTTGAGATTTATTTTTCCCGATTTCTTGGAGCCAGTTTTCGATCGCATCTTTGTTGTTTTCAAATTCGGCAAAACCAATGTTGCGCGAGTCGGAAAATATAGCATCGTCGCCGATAAAGTCGGTGCCCCGAAATACCAGAACGGGGGGGGTTTTGGGATCTACTGCACCGAAGCCGATCGCATACAGACCTGTTTGGGGATCGTCGAAGATGCGATCGATATAGTAGCCGTTAGTGTCCAAAAAACGCGCCACTAGATTTTGCGAGTCTGGTCGATCGTTCAAATAAACAATTGATTTGGCTAGAGCTTCATAAACCGCAGGGGAGGAACTCATAATATTATGTTTGGTGTTTGTTGGTATTGATGACCGCCCAGTCAGCGACCTAATTGTGCATTTAAATTAATTATAACCGATCGCATTTATATGGTATACTTTAAATTATCCAGTTCCAAATTAAGATTTTTGCGCTTATGACTATCATTCGTCAATACATTGCTCCATTGATAGCGGTATTAGTATTTTTCGCTGCCCTCGTAGCAGTCAGCGCTCGCATCTTTTTGCCGGCTGACATGGCGGCCCCAGCACCGATTGAGGAAGTGAGTCAACAAAAGCAAGCGGCCTCGGTGCATCAGATTTTGTTGGGCTTCAACTATTCCCCGAACTGTGTTGGCTAATCAGATGTCTGGGGATCTGATACCGGGCTATAGGCTGCGATCGGGTTCTGGACTCGATCGGGCAATTTTGGTAAAGTTTATGCACCGGACCTACGGAGAGCTTTACCCAGATGGGGAATTGGGACATTTGGCTCAAACCGTTGAGCAATATTTTTCCAAGCAGACGCCGCTTTGGTTGGTTGAGTGTCAGAACAACATGGGGGAAGAGGAAGCAAATTTATCGGCACTTCCGTCTTCTCAACCAAAGCCGAAATCTCAAGTTCAAAATCTCAAATCCGCTGTGGGATGTTTGTGGTTGGGAAATGCGATCGACCAATGCAGCGGGGAACGCTACTCTCACATTTTTCTGCTTTATGTATCGCGGGAACACCGCCGTCTGGGAATCGGTAAGTCCTTAGTTAATCATGCGGAAAATTGGGCAAAAAAAAGGGGCGATCGACAAATTGGTTTGCAAGTATTTATCAGTAATCAGCCAGCATTGAATCTTTATCAAAAATTAGGATATAAAAGTCATTCCCTCTCGATGATAAAATCTCTATAATTGGTTAGTTGTTATTCGTTATTCCTGATTGGGGGCAGACAACAGATAACTGCCAACCCATAACCGCCAACCCATAACCGCCAACCGACAACCGCCAACCGACTGAGTTGCCCAGGAGCATCCTCAGTGCAGTAAAGTTTTTTTATGCACAATAACGACTACCCGATCGCCATTGATACTGACCTGGAACTGGAAAGCTATTTGGATCAACTCGACGAATCCGAACCCCCGCTGCCAGATCCAGAGGAAATGCTCCTTTTGCTCGAATCTCCAGAAGCTCAGCACCGAATGACGGCGGCGCGGGCTTTTTGCGAATTGCAAGACGATCGAGCAATTCCACATTTAATTATTTTGTTGAGAGACGGCTGCCCCTTAGTGCGGGTGAGCGCGGCCTATGCCTTGGGCAGAAATCCGAGTCCCGATGCTGTGGAACCCCTGATTGACCAACTAAACCGCGATTGGAACGGTTACGTTCGCAAAGGAGTAGTTTGGGCTCTGGGCAATTGCCGGGATCATCGCGCTTTAGTACCTTTAATTGATGCTTTGAAAACTGATATTTCAGCGGTGCGTTTGTGGGCTGCCAGTTCCCTCGGTCAGATGGCAAAGGTTGGTTACTATGTGGTGATTGCTGCGATTCCGCCGTTGATTCAATCGCTGCGGCGAGATGCTGTGTCTGCTGTGCGAAGTAATTCTGCTTGGGCGATCGGGCAACTAGCCCGCGAATTGCCGAATAATGTAGTGTATGCCGGGGCGATCGATGCTTTGATTGAATCTTTAGAAGAAGACGAAGATATGGGCGTGCGAGAAGATGCTAAATCTTCGCTGTTGCGAGTCGGCGATCCGCGCGGTTTGCAGATAATTGAAGACTTAGAGATGGAAGGAATTTTGTGAGATAATTAGTACAATAAAACACTATAGCCCTTCTCAGTCATCTTCACCTTCTATGGTTGCCCAACACTTTTACATCTCCCCCGAAGACTACCTAGAAGCTGAGCGTGTCAGCCCCATCAAGCACGAGTACCGTCGGGGGCGTGTCTACGCGATGGCTGGGGCTAAAAAACCCCATGTGGTTCTCAGCTCAAATTTGAGTCGGCTTTTAGGTAATCATCTGGATTCAACTCCATGTTTAGTGATGGCATCGGATATTAAGGTGAGGCTAGAAACGGCAGACTGTTACTATTACCCCGATGTTGTTGTGACTTGCCATCCAGAGGACATCACGACCACCGAAGATTTTATCCGCTACCCTAAACTGATTATTGAAGTGTTATCAAAATCTACGGCAAATTTTGATAGTACGGAAAAGTTTGCCGATTACCAAACCTGTTCCACATTAGAAGACTATGTGTTAGTCAGCCAGACTCAGCAACAAATCGTTCATTACACCCTTAAGGATGGTCTATGGCTGCGACATGAAGTGACAGATAGAGTAGGGGTAGAGCGATCGCAGTTTCTCTATTTGCCTAGTGTGGATTGTGAGTTAACTCTGCCAGATATCTATCGCAAAGTACCAGGTTTTGAAGCCTAGATAGATATACTCACCACCCGCTTCCGCGAACAAGAAAAGCCGTCCTAGAACAACGGGGTTTTAAACCCAGTTTTCTGATAAAAAAGGATGCTCCCCTCAGATTTCGGATAAGTCCTAATGCTAATCTAACAAGTCAGGTTCCCGACGCACTATCATATCTTGACACTCCCTGGCCTAAAGGCGCAGGGATTCTTGGATCAGCCAGTCGATTTGCTCGTTGATGCTACCACCAGCGAGTAGAGATCGGTCTGTCCCCGAGCGTGAATTTCGGTGTGCCCCACCGTATTTAAATTAATTTTTTCCTGCTTCAACCCTTTAACCAAAATGTTGCGAGCTGCGTTATGATCGCGATCTAATACCGTACCGCAATCACAAATATGGGTTCGAGTTGACAGAGTTTTCCTAACCATGTTGCCACAGTTTGAACATTCTTGTGACGTGTATTCAGGCGCGACCGCACTCACGGTTTTACCGTACACTTTCCCAAAATATTCCAACCAGACAGCAAATTGTGACCATGCTGCATCACTAATTGATTTAGCAAGCTTGTGGTTTTTCACCATATTCCGCACTTGAAGGTTTTCGTAGGCTACAAAATCGTTAGATTTTACCGCGCACAACGCCGTTTTTATGGCGAAGTCTTTACGCTGCCGACTAACCTTCAGGTGTTTTCTTCCTAACTTGTTGAGCGCTTTTTTTCGACTTTTAGAACCTTTCTTTTTCCGAGAAACTCGCGAATGCAATCTCTTCAAAGCTTTCTCGCTTTTTCGGAGATACCGAGGATTGGCAACCGTTTCGCCGTCGCTGTCAGTATAAAAATGGTTCAACCCAACATCTATATATTTTGTGATTGGTAATGGGGAACGGGGCATTGGGAATGGGGAATTGGGCCTTGGGAATTTTCTTCTTTTTGCCCTCGGACTTCTTTCCATCCGTTACATTCCTTACATAATCCGTTGCCGAACTTCTTCGCTGAGGCGTAAACCTGCGATGTTTTTGCAGTCAAAGGTGGCGTTGTTGCCGGGGTGGCGTTCGATTAATTCGATGATTTGTCCGGCGGGGTTTTGCAGGAACCACTGAGTTAACAAGCTGGAATTTAGAGGCTGCTGGGATAGGGGTTTGAAGTTTTTATTTTCCCATATTATAGCAGCATTTTGCACGTTTTCAACTCGAATCGCGACGTGGTGAACTGCTTCTAATCCTCTTTGTTGTTGGAAGCGGTATGTTTGGTCGCCTGCTGCGTGGGGTGCATCTAATACGACTAAGCCGCCGGCTGGCATTAATAAGGTCATTAAATGCAGCCACAAATCCGAGGGAATATTAATGTTTTCTGCACAAAAGTTAATGGGAAATAAGTCTGGTCCTTCGACTGTTTTTGCGCCGAATGGGCGGAAAGATTGGGCGTATTTTTCTAAGGCTGTGCGACTGGGAAATGTGATGACAAAGTGGTCGATCCAAACAGGTTCTTCGTACAGGTTTGTCTCAAAATTCCAGTTGGTTAAAAATTCAGGAGTTGTAAATTCTGGGTGGAGTTCCAGTAAGCCATTTGTTTCGATGAAAGGTGAGTCAAAATGGCATTCAAAGTTGCGATGGACTTCTGGGGTTTTCAGCTTTAACTTTTTCATGTGTTTGACCCGATGTTGACTAGGCAAAACTGCGAATTTTTTTTACAGGCTGAACAGGATGCACAATTTATGCGTTCCATATTAAAATTAACACAAATTTTAATATTTGCCAGTAATTCGCCTGTTCATGTGCCGATCGCATTTCCAGCCAGCCACGCCGTAGTCCAAGCACTTTGGAAGTTGAAACCACCTGTTACGCCGTCGATATCCAAGATTTCCCCAGCAAAGTAAAGTCCCCGACAGCGGCGACTTTCCATTGTTTTGAAATCGACTTCTTTTAAGTTAACGCCCCCACAGGTGACGAATTCTTCCTTAAATGCGCCTTTTCCTGTTATCTGATATTCGCCTTGGACCAGCTCTTGGAGGAGTTTGTCGAGGGTTTTATTGGAGATATCGGCCCAGCGTTTTGGCTCGTCAATGCCGATCGCACTTGTCAAACGTTCCCACAGGCGACGCGGAATCGGAAACGGACAACTAGAGACAACCAATCGGTGGGACAACTGGGACTTCACCCCTAACAATTGCTGTCGCAAAACTTCTGGGTTGTACTGCGGAAGCCAATTTATTAATACAGGAGTGCGATAATGGCGATCGTGCAAAAATCTAGCACCCCAAGCCGAAAGTTTGAGTACAGCAGGCCCACTCACACCCCAGTGAGTAATTAATAAAGGTCCGGTTTGTTCTAATTTTGCTCCTGGCAATTTTACCTTAGCATTAGCAACAGAAACTCCAGCTAAATCTTGAATTCTGCTATCATAAATGTTAAAAGTAAATAGAGAAGGAACAGGCGGTTCGATGGTGTGACCTAAATCTTTTGCCCACTTGAAACCAGAGGGATTGCTACCAGTAGCCAGAAGCAGGCGATCGCACTTTAATTGCTCCCCCGACTTCAACTCAATTTCAAACCTAGGGGCGGTGTCCCCGCGGTCAGTGAGCGAAGCCGAACTGTGCGGGCCCTCCCCGATATCCGAGGTTAATTGCTTGACCGAAACTACCGCATCACCAGTGCGAATTTGCACCCCAGCATCCTCAGCGGCCCGGATCAAACAATTAACAATTGTCGCAGAATCGTCTGTCACCGGAAACATTCGCCCATCTGCTTCAGTTTTCAATGTAACAGAATGACTAGCAAACCATTCGACAGTATCCCGCGGTTGAAATCGAGTAAATGCACCGCGTAGAGCTTTCCCTCCTCTGGGGTAATTCTGTACTAAAATAGCGGGGTCAAAACAAGCATGAGTTGCGTTGCAGCGGCCCCCACCAGAGATGCGAACTTTTGCCAGGAGTTGCCTCCCAGCTTCTAATAAAGTGACGCGGGCTTGGGGGTACATTTTAGCACAGGTAATTGCACTAAAAAACCCCGCTGCACCGCCGCCGACCACTGTAATTTTAAGGCTTCGATTGGACAATTCTTTTCTCGCTTATGCTGGTTCAAAATCGGATTTTTTTGCCCCGCAAGTGGGACAAACCCAATCATCGGGGATATCCTCAAAGGCAGTACCGGGAGCTATTCCCGATTCCGGGTCGCCGACTTCTGGGTCATAGACGTAATTGCAAATTGTACAGACGTATTTTTGCATTGATCCACTGAGTTTGAACTCGTAAATATCTATATTGTACTTGACAAAGTAACATTAGTATTATAATGATACCAATTTTAAAAAAGAATGCAACAGTAGTCCTGTCCCTCCCCTTTATAAGGGGGGGGTTAGGGGGGGTCAATTAGGGGGGGTCAAAGATTGTTACACGATTTTAGATAAATGGTATAATTTTCCCATAGCACCCTTCTTTAGGCAAGTTTTCAACTATTACACATTCAGTTTTTCCCAATCTACCATCTAAAATTGCACAAGCCCCCAGAACCGAAGTTCTAGAGGCTAAACTCTATCTTTTATTAATTTACCACTTTCTGGGAACTAGACTTTGACTAAAGGCTTGGTCCAAACGCCATGTTCGTCTTCTTCGTACTGCTGATGAATAGTTTCCCATGCGGTGTGTTCCGCTTGTATAGAGTCTTTGCTTTCATCAAAGGCGGCGTTGTAGGATTCCATAAATGTTTTTTGAGCTGCTTCCGACAGGTGCGATCGCACTTCTGGAGACAAATCTGCCGGACTACTACAACGACCTGTGCAAGCTCGTGGCAGTGTCATTTCGCTAATAGCTATTTCTTCGCCACCCGCACTTTCTAATAATAGTTGAAATTCCCCACTTCTGTCGGCCGGAACTTCTGCCATTACCAGGAATTCTCCTGCTTCCACGCGGGTTTGATAAATAGTTGCTTTGTCTTCGGGCATTCCCAAAGCGACTAAGGCCGAGACTAAACCAGCACCCGCAGAACCGGCGATCGCCCCACTAGCTGCACCCAACAATACAGCACCCAAGGGGCCCGCCGATACTACAGCACCGACAAAGGGAATAAATAACACGCCAACACCTGTTAGCAAACCCAAAAAAGAACCGAATAACGAACCAAAAATTGCCCCACTGCGCAAACCACCTAAAATTACATCTTTTTTAGTCAGAAACCCAGCAATTTTAGTTTTGGACTGAAAATTTTTCCCCATTACTGAAATGTGGTCGCGGGACACACCGCGATCGAGCAGCCGTCTAATCACACCGTCTAATTGTTCTTCTTCTTTAAATACGGCTGACACTGTACGTTCTGCTAAATATGCTTCTGTCATTTTTCGGACCTTCAGTTTTGGTTGATTAGTTACGATTTTTAGTATATGATTACATCCTAGGCTAATCGCATCGACCTTGAGATAGAGGTCTCTAGCTAGCAGTTCTCTGGGTACTCTATCAAAGGAGTTAAAATTTAATTAAGCTGATTCAACCTGTCAGAGCGTGGTTTTTCTGAAGATTTATATAGTAGAGTAACTCAATTTTTATAGGTTAATTAATGCAGCTAGCACCTTTATTTCCAGTTGTTCACCCGATTCTCAAAACAGCTTTTCCCGGATGCTTGTGGACGGGAGATGTCAACAGTCGCAAAATTGCCCTAACTTTTGATGACGGACCCCACCGACAGCACACACCTCAACTGTTAAAAGTTTTAGACAAATATAATATTACAGCTAGTTTTTTCTGGCTGGGTTTTTGCGTTGACAGACACCCAGAAGTGGCTAAACAAGTTTGCGATCGCGGACACTGGATCGGTCTCCACGGCTACCAACACGTAGCCTTTCCCAAACTCAAACCACAGGAATTAAAGCAAAGTTTAGAAGATACGCAAAAAGCTATTTCCAAAGCTTGCAATTTCGACCCCAAACTAATCCGCGATGTGCGGCCTCCCAATGGCTTTTTTACACCTCAAACACTCCAGTTATTAAAACAGTGGGAATATCGGCCTGTGATGTGGAGTGTTGTCCCAGAAGATTGGGTGCGGCCGGGGGTTTTGACAGTTGTCAACCGCGTCATGGAGCAAACTGGAAACGGTTCAATTATTGTACTGCATGACGGTTATTGCGGTGGCGAAGATGTGGCGGCGGCTGCGGCAAAAATTATTCCCTTGCTTTTGGCAAGAGGTTACAATTTTGTTAGCATAGAACAACTTTGGCAACAGGTCAAAAATTAACTCATTTCAGCATTAATTCATGAAAAAAGCACTGTTTATGGCATCTATTGGTTTTTTGAGTGCCGGAAGGGCGATCGAGCTGATGCCGGCTGCCGTTATTGCACAGCCTCCAATTGTAGCACAGCAGCCGCCAGCTACGGACAACTCCATGCCCATTCGTACCTCCCAACCCCCTCAAATCCAAATAATAAATCTGGGAGCAGAACCGCGACAGCAAATGCGTTTAAAACCCGCTCTGAATGTCAAGCAAACAACCTTGATGACTATAAAAATGGGCATGAAAATATCTGCTAGTGGTCAGTCTGCCCAGGAAATAAAAATCCCCACATCGGTGGTGACTATGGAAACCGAAGCTACTAAGATTGATGCCAATGGCGATATTCACTATCAGTTTTCTTACACTAAGGCAGATGTCACTAGCGATAGTACAAATGCTCCCGCCACGGCGCTCGAAAGTATGCGTTCCGCAGTCAAAAAACTGGTAGGATTGAAAGGAGCTTTCATCATGGACAGTCGCGGCTTCACCAAAGGAGGTGAGTTTATTGTGCCAGCAGGAGCTGACAATAACTTCAAGCAAATAATTAGACAAATGTCTCAATCTATAGAGCAACTTTCAGTGCAACTGCCAGCAGAAGCAGTCGGCAAAGGAGCTAAATGGAGATTGGATTTTCCGCTAAATTCTAACGGAATTAATGTCAACAATATTGCTACCTATGAATTGATGAGTTTTCAAGAGGGAGTTGCAGTTTTGAATATAGGTTTAGAACAGCAAGCAAAACCCCAAAGTGTCAACTCGCCCCAACTTCCGGCCGGCTCTAATATAAATCTCCAATCTTTGGCTTCTCAAGGTAGGGGAGAATCCACAATCCGGTTGGATAAATTAATGCCTGTTCGCTCTGCTGTTTCTATGAATTCCAATAGCGAAATGAGTGTTAAAAGTGCTGGTAGTCCTCAAGAATCGACAATAAAAACTCAATTAACGATGGAGATTACTTTAGATTCTCAATAAGTGCTAAATCAGGGTAGAATACCTAATACTATGTAAACCTTGCGTAAGTTTCGATCGCAAATGTGGTGACAAAGGAGGATGCTGTATGGTTCGATCGCACAAAAGTCAAGCATTCATTGCTTTCCTGGTAGCTTTGGGGATAATCCTGGGAAATTTGCTGCTTCCGGGCACAAATCTAAGTCCGGCATTTGCTCAAGCTAAATTCAAGGATGTACAAGACCATTGGGCTCAAGCTTGTATCGAAGATTTAGCCGATAAAAAAATAATTACAGGCTACTACGAAGACGGCACTTTTCGACCAAATCGCCCTGTCAGTCGCGCTGAATTTGCGGCGATGCTTCGCAAGGCTTTTCCTGATGCAAAAACTGTCCGTAATCCCATTACTTTTGTAGATATTCCTACGAATTATTGGGGCTTTCAAGCTATTCGAGAAGTTTATCAAACAGGCTTTATGTCCGGTTACAGTGGCAGTATTTTTAACCCAACTTTGAATATTTCTCGGTGGCAAGTTTTAGTGGCTTTAACCAGCGGATTGAAATATACACCCACTGGACCTGCGGCTGAAATTTTGGATGCAACTTTTGAGGATGTGCGGGAAATTCCAGAACCGGTAAGAAATGCGATCGCCGCCGCCGCCGAAAAACAACTGGTGGTCAATTATCCCGCTGTCAAACAACTAGAACCAACTCGCAACGCGACTCGCGCCGAAGTAGCAACTTTCCTGTGTCAAGCAGTTGCGAAACCAGGACAAACAGCCTTAGTTCCCTCCCAATATGTCGCCCAAGTTCCACCTAATGTTGGGCCACCTAGAACCACAGAAATCTCGGAATTAGAGAAAGTTCGGGCCGAATTTTCCTTTGTGAAAGAAGCGGAAAACGCTAAAAATATGCGAATTAAAATTATCCGCGATGGTCAAACTTTATTGGAAGAACCTGTGCTAATTCCGACCCGTTCTCTAGTAGACTACCCAGACAGAAAACCCAGCGAAGAAGTTTCAGAAGGGCGGTTTTTATCACTGCGAGTCAGGGATTTTGATGGGGACAAGGAACCGGAAGTGTTGGCCGAGTTGGTCTCCACCAAGAGCGGCTCTAACTGTTGCAATTATTCGTTTATTTATCGCTACGACTCGGCGACCAAAAAATACACTCATATCAAGCATTTCTGGGGCAATGTGAGCTATGAAATTGTCGATTTTGGCAAAAATGATATCCCAGAGTTCAAAAGTCTAGATGGGCGATTTGCCGAGGCTTTTACAAGTTATGCTGATTCGCGGCTACCACTGCAAATTTGGCAATACCGTCAAGGTAAAATGCAGGATGTAACTAAGCAGTATCCGGTGGAAGTCTATACCAACTCCTGTGAACTTTGGTTGGAATCTAACAAGCGTTTAAGTGAAAATAAGGAGGCTAAAGGGGTTTTCGCTGCTTATATGGCGAACCAGTATGTACTGGGACAGCAGGTGGAAAGTTGGCTGTTATTGGAGAGGGTTTATCAAGGGCGCGATCGCACTGAGTTTTTTGGCAAGTTGCGCGAGTTTTTGGTAAATACTGGTTACGCTACTAAGTAAATTGTGAGGTTTTTAGCCACAGATTAACGCGGATATTAGGGGCGGGTTTTACGAAAAATATCTAATTCCCACTTTCAATCAACCCGCCCCCACACAACTAATTCAAAGAATTTACATGATGATTTACCGCTTGGTGGGGGCGGGTTTGTTTTAATCTTTAGTTATAGCCATGTATTGTTGGTGAAACCCGCCCCTACAGAATTTAGATATTCATCTAATTTCTGATTGTGTGGCTGGAAATACTCCCGCAATCGCTGATTTGCTACTTGATTCCCTGGCTGATAATTAGCACCATTATATTTTTGGTAGTGATTGAGTTGAAAATCCGGCACACCTAAGAATTCAAAAACTTGTTGGAGTGAAATAGCTGGATTCGCATAAAAATCTTCGCTTTGCAAAATTAAAAACTGGTCTTTGGGGAAAATATTCAGCCACTGCTTGAGACTGTAAAAATAAAGGCTTTTGTAAATATAATGACAATCTTTCCAATTATTTCTATCTGCTAAACTTGTTTCTGTAGCGCCATGCAACAATTGTAATTCTGCCTCGATCGCACTTTCAAAACTCCGGCTTTCCGTACCGCGCCTGACAAGCATTTGATAGTGCGAAAAAGCCCGATCGCCCGGATGTCTCAAAATCACAATCAGCTTCATTTTTGGTAAGCACCCGTACAGTCTTTCTGCCGCCAGCGGGTGCGTGAGATAGGTAGGAGTTGCTTCTCCTGTCAAAAAATCGTGTCCCTCTGTTTCCGGGGGAAAATGCGCTTGATACCAAGCAAGTCCTTTGTTGAAATGTTCGGAAAAAAAACAGATTTCTTTATTGGCAGTGGCTAAAATTTGAGGGTGGGAAGTGATATATTTGTATAGCGAAGTTGTGCCGCATCTCGGAGAACCGATGATTGTGAAATCGGGCGATCGCAATTTTTCGGAATTCCACTCTATTTTCGACAATTCCGGGCGAGATGCTACAGTTTGTAAACGGACTGCGGTTTGAAAAAGTGCGATCGACTCCTGAATTTTTCCCTGCTTGCTCAGCGCCACTGCCAAGTTAATATAAGCTAACGGAAAATTGGGCAAATTTTCGATAACTTGGCGGTAAACAGCAATAATATCGTCAATTAGCGGAGAATTTTTAGGCAGCGGCGCGTATAGTAGGGGGAAGTAAGCAGGTGTAAAGTTTGGTTGCAGGATAATAGCTTGTTGCTGACAGACGACTGCCTTTTCAATTTGCCCATTTTGTTGCAGCGCTTTTCCCAAATTGTGGTAAGCTAAGGGCGATTTTGGATTAAGTTTAACCGCAGTTTCATAAAGGGCGATCGCCTCCTCCAATTTCCCCTCTAGTTTTAGTGAATCTGCCAAAGTACAGTCATCAAAACTCATAATGGAATCCTGTAATAACCACGCATCATTACCTTAATATCTAAATGCTTCATTTGAGCAGTGGAAGCATCATGAATCATATTCTCAGTCGGAGCAATGTAAGCCTCTCCCGGTGCAATTCTCAGTTTCACAACAGGATAATCTGGATAGCGCTGCATAAACTCATTGGTTAACTGTCTCGTCCAAGGTTTGTTAACATCCGAGTCGCGACAGCCCAACATTTCAAAAATATCCATCTCAGTCAAATTAATAAACAAAAAGTAACGGCTGTCTAAACCTAAGTTGACACAAATTCTATTAGTTGACTCCTGCTTTTTCGCCAGTGGCAGTCCGTCCCAACTATCAGTATGCAAACCGTTGCGACATCCCCGTTTATTATCAATTGTCGCCGTACTCAATCCCGACTGTCTGCCTCCCATACCGCCGATAACTGGTGGCGCATCCGACATACAAAAAGGCTTAAAATACTCAATTAAGTTGTCAAGCACCTGTCGGCATTTTTCCTCAGTTTTAAACTCAGCAACCTGTAGCGGAGTTGTTAGCGCAGCCATACCGGAAGCAGCCAACAAAGCTAAAATATCCGACGGTAAACGCACAATTCCTACACCTGAATAACTTGGCGGTGGTTCCTGTGTCCACAGCAAAGCCGACTCCTCGGTTGTCGGTTCTCTCCAAGGTTCTTGAGGCATAAAAGCCCCTTCACAATATTGAATTCTCCCTGGTACGTTATCAAAAGCTGGCTGCGTACCTGAACTCAGCCACACTCTAGGAATTTGCAAATCTGGTTCTGTAGTTTCTAATTCCAGATTTTGACACCGATAAATTACTATACTCCGGCGAAGATGGGACATTTTTGCTCAATCATAAAAACCAGTTTGTAGTAAGGAGTTTAGTCCTTTATTCTGAATATCTACAGTCAGGACTGACGTCCTTACTACGAACTGGGAAGGACTCAAGTCCTGACTACAAAATCATTGCCTTATTGCCGCAATTTTGTTTAATGAGTGCAGTGAGTGCAGTGAGTGCAGTGAGAGCACATAGCCCCTACTTCAAACCCTTCTGCATTCGGAAACTGCCAGAGAGTTTGCGTTAAAGTTGCGGGGTCAATATCCGGGCGGGGAACTGATGAAAAAGTCAAGACGCGGGCTTCGTCGTCTGTACTTTCTACCAAAATTTCGCCGTCAGCAACTTTAATTGCATCTCGGTGCAAAATGCTGATTCCAAACATATTAGTCATGCCCAATTCTGACAATTTCTCCGCAATTTCCTGAAGAAATTCAGCATTGTTGACCACTGCTTCTGACCGTTCCACTGCTGCTGATACAGCATCAGTAACTTTGACAAACTCTAAGGGAAACCAAACCGATTCGCCAGATATTGGATTGTGTTCTACCTTCCACATATAGGGAATAGCATCACTGTATTCTGCCGTGGGCTTGATATAAGCATTGTTGCCATCAAATTCTTCAACCAATCTTTCGTTATCGAAAAGGTCGAAGTGTTTGTGCAGCAAACAGATACCAACCTGCTTTTGCAAACCGTGACGGCGGACGATCGCGCCCAGTTCTGTCATTTTGTCTTTGGCTTGCTCTAGCAGGTCTTTCGCAGTGAAAAAATGATCTAAACAATCGAAAACATCTGGTTTGTAAGATGTCAGCATATAGGTTTAGGTTCCCTTTTAAGTATCCACAACTAGAGAGTATGTAAATTTTGAGTAAATGTCAACTATTTAATAAAAATAAACATATTGATATTTTTATACACGTCAAATTATTAACAATATGTGAAGAAATACAAAGGGTTGTTACTTTTTAGACCCTAAGCTAAAATAAATATAAAGTATTCAGGTTAAAATCACTTAAAATGATATATCCACCTGCACCTTGGAAGTTGCAAGGATACGCGATCGCCACTTTACAATTAGTAGATGTTGCACTCGTGCGCCCCCTGGTTCCTTCGGAGTTAGAAATCATCTCTTTGTTTCCCGGAAAAACCCTGGGTGGAATTTATTTCTCCTCCTATGGGTTAGGTTCCGTAATGGAATATAACGAATTAATTATAGTTAGTGGGATAGCCAATTATGGTGGCAAATGGGGCGCTTGGATTTCCCACATTTATGTAGACAATCCTAACTCTGTAGCAGGCGGACGCGAGATTTGGGGACTACCTAAAGAAATAGCTCAATTTAGTTGGGAAGGCAGCGATTCGATCAAAGCATCATCCCTGGGATACCGCATCACTGTGCGTCAAGGAAACTGTCAACTGTGCAGTCTCAGTTACAGTCAACAAGGTTGGGCGTTACCGCTGTCTTTGAGTGGCAATGTTTTCAGTGCCAACAGCAATAATTTGCTATTTTTTCAAGGACAATTTCAATGTCGCACCGGATTAATTCGAGGCGAATTAGAAATACCTCAAGAGAGCCATTTTTCCAGGTTAAACTTAGGTCAGCCTTTGCTAACTGTTGCCTGCGAAGAACTACATTTAATCGCAAATGGGCCGGAAGTTGTCGGTAACAGAGCAGTTAAGTTCAGCTATTAAGTATCAGGAAGAAGGAAGAGGATCGATGTGAAGAAGGAAGAGGATCGATGTGAAGAATAGCAAGCCAGTAAGCTTTTGAGCGATTTGAATCTTGCATTTAATTAGGTGGACTTACTTAACTAAGCAAGTGCTAAAATCTTGATAAAACTCAGAACCCCGAATTATTAAATAATTCGGGGTTCTCACAGCATAAATTATGTAAAAATTGCTAATTTTTTTAAATGCCAGCGCCCGGAGCAGCTTCTGCACCCATTTCTAAAACAGTACCGCGCAGAAAATCAATTTGCTGCTGAAAGTCCATGCCTTCAATCTTGCCTAATAATGCTTTTCCTGCTTCTGGTAGCTGATAGTCAGCAGGCATGGGAATAATAGTTCCTTCGTCCATTCCGACTGCTAAGAAATACCAAAAAGCCAGCTTTGTTTCTGGACTCAGGGAGCCATAAATGCGGCTAATCTCAGTATTCGCTTTTGAGGCAATATCGCGCATCACTTGCAGTTGTTCTTCGTGGGGCAATTCCTTGACGCGATCGAACAAACCCTGAGCGATTTCGGAACCAGCAGCACCGGGAGCAGCAGGGGTAATCGATTTGCCCATTTCTGTGTAAACAAACCACAGTAAACCTAATTGGTCGTCTACACTCAAGGTCTTGATGTCTGCTTTTCCTTGGTCGTAAGCGCTGGTGGTGGTAAATGTCATTTGAGCCTCCAAAGGGTAATTTATTGCTCAGTTTTCTGATTAATTTGGAAAACTGTTTTTACTTCTTAATAAAAGTTAGCGAATAAATACTGCACCTAGAATCTTGCTTAAGACAGAGATGATCCCCAACCTAATTTATGGCAGTAAATTCGCCCAAAAGTGAAAAAATTATAACCAAAGAATGAGGCGGATTGGACAAGATTGTTGTATCTGCTACTGATTAAGATTGTTTAGCAGATCGATCGGACCTCAAAAAATAGATCCCAGACTTCTTGAAGAAGGCTGGGATCTAAAGCTGACCGGGTTTCATTCAAAAAAAAGGCTAGCTTTTGGCTAGCCTATCATCAGGAGAATTGTAGATCAAACTCTTTTAAACTTTAGCTAAGTAAACCTGAAATGCCTCCGACTGCGATCGCACCTGCTAAAGCCGAAACAGCTACAGAAGTGAGAGCCGTACCGAACAACCACCAAGCAGCACTTGCAGCAGCTTCCCGCGCTTCTTCTGCTTGGTGTTTAGCCTTCTCCTTAAGTTGTTTGATGCGTTTTTTCGCTGACTCTTGCAGGCGTTCTGAGCGCGACAGAACCGTGTCCCGTGCTCCTTCAATCTGGTCGATAATTTTGTTAGCATTAGCTTCGGAAATATCTGGACGAGAGCTAATTACAGCAACTAAAGTTTCCCGATCGAACTGACTTACACGTTCCTTAATCGCCTCAAATCCTGCCTGGGGATCGTCAAATACTTTGCGGAAATCGCGCTTGATACCTTCATAATTAAGTTCCGGGCGCTCCAGGGAATTGAGATAATCCCGAATTTTTCCGAAAATACCGTCTAGTGCTGACTGAAACTTGTCCTGAACCATTTGAACTTGTTCGACAAATTGGTTGCGAACGGTTTCAATTTGGTCGGCAATTTTGTTAGCTTCTTCTTCCGAAATATCCTGCCGCTGTGACAGCAAGGCTACCAGAGTCGCTCGATCGAACTGCTTGAGGCGATCGCCCAAATTCTGTATCCCCATTCCGGGTTCGCTAAACAACAATTGTAAATCCCGTTTAATACTTTCAGGATTGAGTTCTTCCTTGTTAGTATTCCGCAAGTAATTTTCCAGACTTCCTTGGAAATCCCGCACAGTTGCTTGAGCGCGAGAGGCCAACCGGCGCGGAGATTTAACAATGCTGCGGATCTCATCCAAGATGCGATCGATCGTCCGATTGATCTGTTCTTCGCTCAAATCTTCCCGTTGTGAAAGCAACTTGACCAAAGTTTCGCGATCAACATGAGAAAGTCTTTCGCGCAAAGCCAAAGCACCCTCTTTCGGATTCTCAAATAGTTTGGTCAAATCTCGGTTAATACCTTCTGGATCTAGTTCTTCCAGGTTGGTATTCCGCAAGTAATCGCCAATCTTAGTAGTAACTTCTTCGTACTGCTGCTTAGCTTTATCTGCAACTATTTGCGGCGCGTTGATAATGTTATCGCGCACAGATTCAATCCGGTCGATCGCCTGATTTACCTGTTCTTCGCTGAGGTCTTGGCGCTGCGACAGCAACTGCACCAGGGTATCGCGATCGAATTGAGATAAGCGTTCCTTCAGCGCCTTAAAGCCTGCTTGCGGGTCTTCAAACAAAGTTTGGAACTCGCGCTCAATACCTTCAGGATTGAGTTCTTCCTTGTTAGTATTGCGGAGGTATTCTTCTACCTTTTGGCGCAATTCTTGCGCTTTCGATTTCGCTTGTTCTTGCAATTCCTGAGCTTTAGAAATCACTCGATCGCGCGAACTTTCGAGGCGACTGATTAATTGGTCGGCTTCTTCGGGGCTGAAATCTTCCCGCTGACCTAGCAACTGTACCAAAGTATCGCGATCGAATTGCGACAGGCGATCGCGCAAAGCCTCAAAACCAGCATCCCGGTCTTCCAAAAGCGCTTGAAAATCCTTCTCGATACCTTCAGGATTCAATTCTTCCTTACCAGTCGATCGCAAATAATTTTCAATCCGACTCCGCAAATCTTGAGACTGTTCTTGACCCGCAGCAGTTTGCAGAGTTTCCAAAACTTCCATGCGGATACTTTCAAGCTGTGCTGTAATTTCCGCAGCCTGTTCTGAATCTAACCCCTCGCGACGGTTGAGCACCCCTACAAAATACTCTGGATTCAACATCTCTAACTGGCGCAAAACAGCCCTAGGAGAAGCGTCAGGATCGTAGATCACATCCCTAAATTCCTGTTTGATTGTCTCTCTGTTTAAATGCCAAGGCTGAGCGTTAACCAAATAATTTTCTACATCAGCCTTAACAGTATTGAAAGGCAAAGCAGGCAATTTGTCCGCCACCTTAGACCCCAGAGATTTAGCTGTTTCCGTTCCTTTAGCAGTGAATTCCTGTAACTTACCAGAAATTTTTTCCACATCTAAATCCGACAAATCCGTCCGCGACAACAAAGTTCCGACTAGAGCTTCGACACCCAACTGCATCGCGCGGTTCATGCCATTGCTAGACTCAGATTTGTTTTCTGTAGTTGCCAAAACTTGAGATAGTTTGGCATTCAGTTCATCAGACTTCAGCAAATCCGGTGCCGCCGACTTAAGAAAGTTAACCAACTCTAACTTGGGGTCTTGTTGTTGTTGCTGCTGACCGAATGCTTGCTTCCAGACGCCTTCAAGTTGGTCTGCAACTTGATTTATTTCATCTTTGGAAAAATCAGTGCGACTGCTAACTAAATCTACAAAAGTCTGGCGGTTAACATTTTTCAGAACATCGCTTCCTGCCAAAGATTTGATATCCGCATCGCCCAGCAACTTTTCAAATTGACCGCGAATTTCTTTGACATCTAGCTTCGGTAACTGCAAAGAACCAACATAATCTTGTACTGTTTCGCGAATGCTATCGGGGTCTACCGCCGAACTCAATTCGCGGCGAACAGCGGCTATAGATGCCTCTACAGTATTGACCATTTGGTCGCTAGCCATCTTCCCGCTCATGGCTGCACCGGCAGTACCCATCACGCCTTGAACGCCGGAAAATACTGTTTTCATCAAGGAACCAATCAAGGAACCGACTGCGCTAGAACCCAGCCATACAAGTGTTAAAAAGTACGCAGCCCAGATGACAACACCAATAATTGCCGCTCCATCTACGCTAGCAATAGAAGTTAGTTTGACTGCGAGAAAACAAGCCAAAAATAAGGCTATGTTGACTGTCACTAAAATCCAACCGCCTACTAGACTTTCTGTTTTCCGAACTTTCGTGCCTAAACTTTCTGACTCGTCATCGTCATCGGGTAAAGCTTCATCCCAATTAGATATTTTGGCTGCGATCGAGAAATTGGTTAACAAAAATTGGAAGCCGAAAGCCATAATCACTCCGGCGATTAAGGCTACAAAGAACTGTGGGCTTAAAAACATTAGCCCTCCGATATCCGGGTGGTCGAATGGTACGTTTTCTAACATAATTTACCTCCTAAATTTTCAGCCTGATTAGGCATAATGAAATCTATCCCCCAATCTCTGCAAAGGGATATGGCCATCTTTAGATGGTTTTTTGCCACTTTCAAAAGTTGTGACTTCTGAGTTACTCACTACTGAGCGGAAGTCTCCTATTTTGGCAAATATATCAGTAGGGATGCTTCTAATCTCAGCAATTAAAAGTCATAACTTTTTAGCGTTCTCATTCTCTCTCTATACTTATCATCGGGGTTGAGGCTTATAAATGAATCCATCTAAAGTCTGAAATCAATTTTTCAATAAGTATCAAAATAAGTAGAAGATGCAGAGTTTGTTGAAGAGCTGCAAATCCGACGCGGAGGGCGCGCCACCAATTATCTATAGTAGGTAAAGTACGATTCAGCGCACCCTACATATCGCAGAGTGCGCTGCTGAGTTAAGATTCTGTTTGATTGTTAGGGTCAAAACGAGCTAGTAATTGCGATCGATCGAGCAGCATAATCAGCCGCGTGCGATCGAGGGGTTCTAGTTGAATCAAAGGCTCGATTATTTGGGCTAGTTCTTCATCAATCTCACTAAATTTTACTTGTAGCAGATTCTCAACCATCAGGCGTTGAGCGCGCTGAATACCTTGCTGAATACCTTGCTGGATACCGCGCTGAGTTGCATCTTCCAGCCGTTGCAAGTAGAGGGGTGACAGTTCCATAATTAACTCCCGATCTTCTCGATCTATGTCTTGGCGGACTTCTAAAATCGTTCGCAAGTTGTACAACAATTCTAACGCATTCAAGCGAAAGACGTTATCTGAGGGTAATTCTCTCAATTCGGCAACAGCTTGCTTCTGCACGTTTCCTTTCCCTAAAACTCTCAGCCACAGCGTTTCTGGAGTCCGGGGGAGTTGGTGAATGACAACGATTGCTGCTTTCAGAGAAGGGCCCAGGAAATAAACTCCATTTACCCAATTTTCGGGGTCGGAAAGCGCTCGAAATCCAGCTAGCAGGGGATCGGAAACAGTCGGCGACAGTATCCACAATTGGGGCAAGTCTGCCTCTGCAATCCGGGTATTTTCTCTAGCTGCGATGCGTTCAAATTCGGCGTGGAGGTCAAAGAGTTTCCCCAGACAACTGCGAATTTCTCCGGGTTGGACTGGACTGCGGAATGGTTCAAATACAGCGGGTTTTGCTGCGATTTGACCCAGAATGCCGAGGGCTGTTGCTTCGACTTCCGGTTCCGCTTTCGGGGAAAATAAAACGTCAAGCTGTCTCACTTCTCCAGCAATGTCGCGGCTGGTTTCTACATTACCGAGAGGGGTTAGTAATTCTTTCAGATACTGTTTTGCAAATTGGTCGTGGATGAATCGGGTCATGCAATTTTCGATTTTCGATTTTAGAACTGTCAACTATCAACTATCAACTATAGCAATCCTAAATGAGTCGTAAAGTTTTTTACCCCACCCCAACCCTCCCCTTATTAAGGTCCGGGAGTAAGAAATTCACAAATGATTTAGGATTGCTATATCAACTGTTTGCAGCATTTACCTTCACAGTTGCGCTGACTGCGAATGCAGCCGTACTCCTCAAAACGCTGGCTGTGTTTCCGAACAGTAGGATAGGCCAGTAAATTTAAAGGAACTCCGGTTAGTTTGTAAAACAATCGCCCAGCAGCATGAAGAATATCCCAAATTTCACTCAAACTAGGTTCTGAAATAAACTCTCCTATTTCATCTGTTAAGGCAACCCACTGCGATCGCACCGTAGAATTGTGACAATCATCAAATACTGACATACCTTTTTGGTAGTTTTGCAACATTTTATTCATATATTCAATCAAATTAGCCTTACCTCTGATAATATCAGAGCTTAATCTGAGATTAAAATCATTTAGTCATTAAAGGAAATCACCGATGCGACTCTCTCAAATGCTTTTTGTCACCCTGCGGGAAGACCCAGCAGAAGCAGAAATTCCCAGCCACAAACTATTACTCCGTGCGGGATACATCCGCCGCATAGGTAGCGGGATTTACGCTTATCTGCCTTTGATGTGGCGTGTCCTCAAAAAAGTCTCCCAAATTGTGCGGGAAGAAATGGACGCTACAGGCGCTCAAGAATGCCTCTTGCCACAACTCCAACCGGCTGATTTGTGGCGGGAATCGGGGCGCTGGGATACCTACACTCAAGCTGAAGGTATCATGTTTGCTCTCACAGACCGTCGGGATACAGAATTGGGATTGGGTCCAACTCACGAAGAAGTAATTACTACAGTTGCTAAGGATATGATTCGTTCTTATCGGCAATTGCCTACACATCTGTATCAAATTCAAACTAAATTTCGTGATGAAATTCGCCCCCGTTTTGGCTTGATGCGCGGTCGTGAATTTATTATGAAGGATGGTTATTCTTTCCACACTAACGAAGAAAGCCTGAAAAAAACTTATCAGGATATGGCTCAAGCTTACAGCAATATGCTGCGGCGATCGGGCTTGCAATTCCGAGCAGTAGATGCTGATTCGGGAGCCATTGGCGGCTCTGGTTCCCAAGAGTTTATGGTGTTGGCGGAAGCTGGGGAAGATGAAGTTCTCTACACCGAAGATGGTCAGTATGCTGCTAATTTAGAAAAGGCTGTGTCTATACCTGCTGATGCGAAAACCTCGCCTTTTACAACTTTTGAAAAGCGGGAAACACCGGGAACTGAAACCATTGAAAAACTCTGTAAGTTTCTCAAGTGTTCTCCTACTCAAGTTGTCAAAAATGTACTTTATGAGGCAGTTTATGACAGCGGTACGACTGTATTGGTACTGGTCAGTATTCGTGGCGACCAAGATGTCAATCAGGTAAAATTGCTGAATGAATTAACCAAATTAGCGGGAAATTATCAAGCAAAAACTATCCTATTTTTGACTGTTCCAGATGCGGAAGCTCAGCAAAAATGGGCCGCTAAATCTTTGCCTCTGGGTTATATGGCTCCCGATGTTGCTGATGATTACATTGCCTCGAACCCCCCCCAACCCCCCCTTGGTAAGGGGGGGCAACAAGACTCAAATCCCCCCCTTGGTAAGGAGGGGCAAGGGGGGGTATCTCCCAAGTTTTTGCGTTTAGTCGATCGCACCGCAATTGACTTGACAAACTTTGTCACTGGCTCGAACGAATCAGGATACCACGTTGTGGGAGCAAATTGGGGCCAAGAATTTCCCCTACCAAGTTTAGCAGTAGATGTCAGGAAGGCCAAAAAAGGCGATCGGGCTGTTCATAATCCCGAACAAACATTGCAAACAGCCAGAGGCATCGAAGTCGGGCACATCTTTCAATTAGGGACAAAATATTCTCAAGCAATGGGCGCTACCTACACCAACGAACAAGGCGAAGAAATGCCCTTAGTTATGGGTTGTTACGGCGTTGGTGTGTCGCGGTTAGCTCAATCTGCCGTAGAACAATCCTACGACAAAGACGGGATAATTTGGCCAGTGGCGATCGCCCCCTATCACGTTATCATCAGCATCCCCAATATTTCCGACACTCAACAAATGGAAGTCGCCGAAAAACTCTACGCAGAACTCAATCAATCTGGCATTGAAACTCTGTTAGATGACCGCGATGAACGTGCAGGAGTTAAATTCAAAGATGCGGATTTAATTGGCATTCCCTATCGGATTGTTCCCGGTCGTTCCCTGAAATCGGGTAAAGTTGAAGTAGTTGAAAGATCGACTCACAAATCCCAAGAAATTCTCATTGAAGAAGTAAATTCTACCTTGAAACAATGGATTAAGGAAGCTATCCAATGACAAAATTTCCGGGAATTTAAGGTTAGTAGTAAGGACTTAATTCCTTTACTGTGAAAAATTAAAGCAATAAAGTCCTCACTACCAACGATATTTTCATCAGAGCTAAGGTTCGTAGTCAAGACTTCAGTCCGTTTGTGTTAGGATGGACGGGACTATAGTCCTCACTACAAAGGATTTTTTCATCGGGGCTAAGGTTAGTAGTAAGGACTTCAGTTCTTTCCTGTTAGCATGGACAGGACTAAATTCCTTACTACAAAGGATGTTTTTTAATCTTATTTTATCAATGGCATCAAATGAATTAATTTAAATTATCAAACTAAGTATGAACCCAAACAATAGTCAGTTTAGTCGATTTATTCAATCTATAAATTGGCAATATTTAGGCAAAGTAGCTGCCATTGCCCTCGTTTATATTTTAGGAGCAAAACTGGCAGTTTCCATTCCCGGCATCAATAAATTAGCTACCTGCGTCTGGCCCCCCGCAGGAATTGCCCAAGCTGCACTTTTATTGTTTGGGTGGCGCTTTTGGCCAGGAGTAGCGTTAGGGGTTTTCTTTTTTGAAAAAATCGACATGAATGTCTCCTTAATCCTGTCATTAGTCTCTGCTTTTTGTGCTTGTTTGCAAGCTTTGTGCGCCTTTATTTTACTAAATAAATTAAAATTTCGCCCCTCACTGAATCGGCTGATAGATGTTGTCAATTTAATTTTTTGTGGTGCCGTAGTTGCTACTCAAATCAACTGCACTCTGGGGACAATACGCTTATGTTTAACTGGTCTAGTTGAGTGGAGGGAATATTGGGAAATTAGGTGGAATTGGTATCTGGGAGATACGTTAGGAGTTTTGATTTTTGCTCCCATGTTGTTGATTTTATACCAAAAACCAGCAATAGCCGATCGCCAAATTAGCACCATCAATCGCATCTGGGCAGGAATAGGCTTGATGTCATTAATCGCAGTCAGTTGGGTAGTATATAGTTCCAAAGCAACCCCTACCTTTTCCGGGTATCCCCTGGAATACTTGCCATTTCCCTTAGTAATTTGGGCGACAATTCAATTCGGTCAACGGGGTGCTGTCGTCTCATCTTTCCTAGTATCCAGCATCGCCATTTGGGGGGGTTCTCAGGGTGCTGGCCCTTTTATTACTAAAGCACAAAGTATCAATCAAGCAATCTTATTTTTGCAGGCTTTTATGAGCGTAATTGTGATTACCTCTCTGCTGTTGGCAGCAACTGTAGCTGAACGTGCTTCAGCGGAGAATGCACTGCGGCAAAGCGAAATTAAGTATCGGGAATTAGTGGAAAATGCTAATAGCATTATTTTAAAATTAGACCGGGTAGGAAATATTACCTTTTTTAACGAATTTGCACAGGATTTTTTTGGTTATGAAGAAGAAGAAATACTAGGTAAAAATGCAGTAGGAACAATTATCCCCCCTACAGATACCATAGGAAACGACTTGACAGTAAAGTTGAGAGATATTTTACAAAATCCCGAAAAGTATACGCGCAATGAAAATGAAAGTATCCGGCGTAGTGGCGATCGCGTTTGGGTATCCTGGGCAAATAAACCGCTGTTTGACGAGGCGGGAAAGTTCGCAGGAATGCTGGCAATCGGTACGGATATCACGGACCGCAGGCGGGCAGAAATGGAGCTTTACAAGCTCAATGAAGAGTTAGAATTTAGAGTGAAAGAACGGACTAATGCTCTGAATGATACTTTAAGTGCATTGCGAGTGCAGCAGGAACAATCAGAACGGTTGTTGTTGAATATTTTACCAGAACAAATAGCCGAGCGTTTAAAGCAAGGAGACAGTACCATCGCCGATACTTTTGCTGAGGTTACTGTTTTATTTGCCGACATCGTAGGTTTTACCCAACTCAGTGCGAGAGTTTCTCCAACGGAATTAGTTTCCTTGTTAAATGAAATTTTTTCCACCTTCGATCACCTCGCAGAAAGACACGGTTTGGAAAAAATTAAGACAATTGGTGATGCTTACATGGTAGTAGGAGGACTGCCAATTCCTTGCTTAGATCATGCAGAAAAAATCGCCCAAATGGCCATAGATATGCAACAGGCAATTACCGAATTTAGTAAGCAGCACAATCAACTTTTTAGCATCAGAATCGGCATCAACACAGGTCCGGTGGTGGCGGGAGTGATTGGGATTAAAAAATTCATCTATGATTTGTGGGGAGATACTGTTAATACCGCTTCCCGCATGGAATCCCACGGCTTGCCAGGGAGCATTCAGGTGACATCCACAACCTATCATAAATTGCAGGAAAAGTATATATTTGAAATTCGTCCTGCAATCGAAGTTAAAGGCAAAGGTGTGATGGATACTTATTTATTAAAAAGTAGAAATCAGTATTAAGGACTAAAGTCCTTACTACCAACCTAAACAAGAGGTTTGTAGTAAGGACTTTAGTCCTTTCTTGGTCCTGAAATTTCTTACATTTTGTAGAGGTTAATTCCAGCTTCCTTCGCCATAATTTCCAAACCCTTGTGTTGCAAGGTTTTAATGGCCTTTGTGGAAAGGTGAAGTTTCACCCAGCGTTTCTCCTGTGGCCACCAAACCCGCTTCCACTGTAAATTTGCTTCTTGCAACTTGTGAGTGCGGTGGTGTGAGTGAGAAACTGCAAAACCATTATTCGCTTTCTTCCCCGTTAGCTGACATTTCCGTGACATATTGCCCTCCAGATTAGTGTTTTTTGCGTGCAGCCTTTCATTATAGCCGAAGGAAGAAGAAAGAAGGAAGAAGCCTTAATTTATCCCTTTATCAGTGGAAATAAACTCTGGCTCCTTCCTCTGGTTCCCCACCTTAGCAAGGGAGGGTTGGGGGGTTAATTAGAGTGCACGTTCGGTCAATTTTGTCAATACTTGATTCGATCGCTCCACAAACTCCTTCATCCCCTCAGCATCAAAACCCTTCTGAGCCATCAGGGCCAAGTCGTAAACGTGGTGACAAATCATGCTCGCCAACTGGGCCGACGGAGACTCGCCACCGCCTTGAATAATCGAACCTTGACTCAAATTAGCCAGATTTTGAATCAACGGGTGGGCTGTATTCACCAGCAAAACGTGCTCTTCGGGGAATTCGGCTGCTTGCTGCTGCAATAGAGCCGTCATGTCGCGCATCCGGCGCAAAGCTTCGGGTAACAGGACGATCGCAGGTGGTGTCGCCTCCGCAGCGTCTGACTTTAATGCTTCTGTGCGGATATTCACTTTTGGCTTATTCAGAGCTTTTTGGAACAATTCTTTAACTTGTTCGCTACGAGTTTTATTGGTAGTCGGATCGACAATTTCCGCTTCTTTTTCTTTGTCAATTAGGGTATCATCTAAGTCGGAATCCACTCGCGAGAATTTGACATCGGAATATTCTCGTTCGAGGAAACTAATGAAGTGCGTGTCAATGAAAGAATCCATGAACAACACTTCTAAACCTTGGCTTTTGTGCAGTGCGACGTAAGTTGCTTGTGATGCCGGCTCTGTACAGTAAAATACACGATTTTCGTGACGTTTTTGATTGCGTTCTAAATACTCTTTGAGGGTGGTGTAAGGTTGGGTTGAACCGGAAGTTTCGGACTTGGGATTGACATCTTGCCACAAATCTCCTTCCTCAGCTTGCACCTGCACTTCTGGTGTCTCGGTTTCTGGCTTGACTGCTGTTGGTTCGTAGGTGCTGCGATAGATTAAGATATCTTCAATTTGCTTTTTGAACTTGTCATCGTTGAGTGCTCCGAACTTGACAAAAGTGCCGATATCTTGCCAGCAACGGATGTACTCGTTCCGATCGTCCCGGTAAAGTTCCTTTAGGCGATCGCCCACTTTTTTGGCGATATAATCAGCTATTCTCCGCACCGTGCGATTGCTTTGCAGCGAACTGCGAGACACGTTCAGCGGAATGTCGGTACTGTCAATGACTCCCCGCAGTGGCATCAAGAATTTCGGAATAATTTCTTCGCAATGATCGCTGACAAAAACCTGATTGCAGAAGAGCTTAATGTTGCCTTGGGTGACATCGACATCAGGGCGCAATTTGGGAAAGTAAAGAATGCCGTTGACAATAAAAGGATAATCGGTATTCAGGTGTACCCACAGCAGCGGCTCTTCTTGGAACGGATAAAGGTGGCGGTATAGTTCTAAGTAGTCTTCTTTTTGTAAATTGCTGGCTGATTCCCGCCAAATTGCCTTGTGTTTGTTGAGTTCCTCTCCCTCAAATTTGATGGGAACTGGCATGAAATCGCAGTAGGTTTTGATTAACTGCTTAATGCGGCTTGGTTCTAGATATTCTTGTTCTTCTTCTTGGAGAGTGAGGGTAATTGTAGTGCCGCGTTGGGTGCGGGTAGATTCTGATAGTTCAAAAGCGGGTGAACCGTCGCAGGACCAGTGTACGGCTTGGGCGCCTTCTTGGTAAGAAAGGGTTTCGATATCTACTTTTTGAGCGACCATGAAAGAAGAGTAGAAACCGAGGCCGAAGTGACCGATAATGGCGTCGTCGCCACTGCCTTGATATTTTTGAATAAATTCTTCAGCGCTGGAAAAAGCGACTTGGTTAATGTATTTTCTAACTTCATCGGCTGTCATGCCGATGCCGTTGTCGGTGATGGAGAGTGTTTTGTTTTCTTTGTCGATCGCAATGGTGATTTCTGGTTCGCCAATGTCGCCGCTGTATTCGCCGGAACGGGAAACCATTTTGAGTTTGGCAATTGCGTCTACGCCGTTAGAAATTAGTTCCCGCAAGAAGACTTCATGGTCAGTGTATAGCGACTTCTTGATAATCGGGAAAATATTTTCGGTATGGATTGAGATTGTTCCCTGTTCTAAAACTGTCATAATTTTACGCTAGGTAGTTGTAAGGAGTCAGTAGTCAGTAGTCAGTAGTCATTAGTCAACTATCAACTATCAACTGCCAACTATCAACTGTCAACTGTCAACTGTCAACTGTCAACTGTCAACTGTCAACTGTCAACTGTCATCGGTTTCCCCCACATGATAGCTCACAGCGGCAGCCGTAGCAGGAAAGTGGTGCCGCGCCCCAAGTCGCTGCGGGCGGTGAGGCTACCGCGATGGGCGCGGGCTATGGTTTGGGCGATCGCCAATCCCAATCCCGAACCGCCGGTATGGCGCGATCGATCGCTATTTACTCGGTAGAAGCGATCGAAAATTCGCCCTTGTTCAGTCGTCCCAATCCCAATCCCGGTATCCTGCACCTGAATTATCGCCTCGGTGTGAGTGCAATCTACAATAACTGTTACTTTTCCCCCAGCCGGAGTGTATTGAATCCCATTCACAATTAAATTAGCAACGAGGCGATAAAGTTGGTCGGAATCGCCGACAACATTTAATTGCTGCTGTACGCGCAGTTCGGATGTTAGCGCTACCCCGCTAGCGATCGCCATGGCGGCTAATTCCTCCACCAAATCGTTCACCAAGTCATTTAAACAACACCATTGAGGGCGAGGAGGTATGGGTTGATTATCCATGCGGGCCAGCAACAACAAATCGGCAACTAACTGAGTCAATCGTCGGTTTTGGCGATCGATCGTCCGCAAAATTTCCCGCGCCTCTTTTTCATTCAATTGAGGCATCAACAGCGCCGATTCAACTGTCGCCTGAGAAGCAGCTAAAGGGGTGCGTAATTCGTGGGCAGCATCCGCTGTAAACTGTTGAATTTGTCGGTAAGAAGCATAAATCGGTTTCATTGCCAATCCTGCCAACAACCAACTAGAAAACCCAACCAAAATTAATGCTGTAGGCAATCCCAATTTCAAAACCCATTTGACTGTATTGAGATATTCATTGAAGTCTTGCAGACTGCGACCTAATTGAAAATATCCCCAATCTTCCTGGTTTTTTGTGTGTAAAAATACAGAAAGTTGGTGATAAACATTGCCTTGCCTATCAGTAATGGTTTGCCAATATTGAGAATTAAATTCTGGGGGTAATTCATCAGGAACTGCCCCGGCTGTAGCAATCAATTTCCCGGAAGCATCAAATAAACGAATATAGTAATAGCCTTGGTTAATAGCGCTTAAAATATGGCGAGGGCGAATTGGTTGTTTAATGCCGTTAATTCCTATTACGCGGAGGTTGGGCAAAAGTTCATTTACGATGGGTTCCAACCGTCCTGGCTGCTGCAATTTGAGTTCTAGACTGTCGTGCAGCGTCCCGGCTACCGATTCTAATTCGCGATCTATGGCTACCCAATGAGCGTGGGCGATCGCCTTATATACCCCAAATCCCAACAAGCTTAAAATCAAACCCATGACAGCCGCATAGGAAATTGCTAATTGCGATCGAGTCCGATTAAATAGTTTATTTTGATTCATTTTTCATAACGACAAGTGACCCGGAGATCCCCCCTAACCCCCCTTAACAAGGGGGGGACAAGAAGTATTCTTTTCTTAGTCCGCGCAGGCGGACATTGTTTGTGTAGACGCGGTTTCAACCGCCGAGTCTAAAAGGAATTTTAAACGCGCACTTTAATTTCTCATCCGGTATCCAACACCATGTACAGTTTCAATTAGATTCGCGCCGCCAACAGACTCAAGTTTACGCCGCAGTAAGCGCACTTGAGCCGCTACCACATTGCTAAAAGTATCTGCACTAACTTCCCATAGCTGATTCCGAATTGTGTCAGTGGTGACGATTTGGTTCGGATGTTTCATGAAGTATTCTAGCAATTGAAACTCTTTGTTTGTAAGTGAAATGATCTGCATTTTGCCGTTAATAGCCTGATGGCAAGCTGTTCGACTTCCGCAGTCCAAAATTAGACTTCCCACCTGTAGCTGTTGCGGTTGAATTTGAGGCGATCGCCTTTGCAAAGCCCGCAATCTTGCTAATAGTTCCGCCATCCCAAACGGTTTCACTAAATAATCATCAGCCCCGGCATCTAGTCCGGCAACTTTATCTTCCATTCTGTCTTTTGCTGTTAGCATCAAGACTGGCAATGCGCTATTTTTAGCACGCAATCTACGCAGCAGTTCTAAGCCAGACAGTCCCGGTAGCAGCCAGTCAAAAATCGCCAGATTGTATTGAGTCCAATGACTTTCTAAGTATTCCCAAGCTTCATTGCCATCCTGCGCCCAGTCAACTATATACTTTTCCTGCTTCAAAGTGCGATCGATCGCCTTCCCTAAATCTGGCTCATCTTCAACTAGCAAAACTCTCATAACTCTAATTTACACAAAAATATGGTAAAAAACAGGCTGGAGAGCCTGTTACACAGTAATTATGGGAGATGTTTATTGATTAAAAGTAAAACGACCGTCTACTTTTTGTCCGTTAACATCCGCCGTCACCTTGAGTGGATAACTGCCGGGATTTTTGCCTGGAAAAACAACAGCATAATGTTTGCCATCAGGATCGTATTTGAGGGTTAGAGTTTGCTGTTTTCCATTTGGTAATTGCACTTGAGCTGACACTTTTGCATTGGGAATTGGTTCGTGGTTATCACCTTTTTGCAAATAAAGATCTAAGTGAGTTCCGGTAGCTTCTTTTTGAGTTAAAAGTTCTAAGTGGTAAGCTCCAGACTCGACAACTTGACCCCCTTTAGATGCTTGAGGATGGTTTGTTGTCGCACTACCCGCAGGAGGAGCAGCCTTGGGAGCTGAAGACGCAGGTGCAGAGGCTACAGGAGGGGGTGTTTGGCTGCTATTGGGAGCGCTGGCTTCGTCGCCTTTACTGCAAGCTCCTACAAACAACAATCCGACACTGCCTAGAATAACTAAGTTTGATTTGAGCGCTTTCATTTGATTTAATGTTTGCGTACTATGGTTATAGATTAGCACGCACAACAATGAAATTATCAGGACTTACACTATCGATACTTCGACTATGCTCAGCACAAGTGCCTCATTACCCATTACCCATTACCCATTACCCATTACCCATTACACGCTCACCTCACCTAACCTAACTGAGAAAGGCTATATTTTAGGGGTGATTACTTTCTGTTAATAAATGTTCACTGAATTGAGCATACAAAGCTGGCAAAACTAACAGCGTTAGTGCTGTAGAAGTAAACAATCCTCCTAAAACTACTACGGACAGCGGTTGCAGAATTTCCTTTCCGGGCCCGCCTTCTAAGACTAAAGGTGCTAAACCTAAAGCTGAAGTTGAAGCCGTCATCAAAATAGCATTTAGCCGTTCCATCGAGCCTTTAATAATTGCTTCCTTAAAAGGCATTCCCTCGGCAAATTTGGTGTTGTAGTTGTCTACTAATAACAAACCGTTACGGGTGGCAACGCCAAATAAAGTGACAAAGCCAACTAAAGAAGCTACGGAAATTATACCGCCAGTCAAAGCTACCGAAATTACTCCTCCCACTAATCCGATTGGCAAATTGATCATAATCATCGCAGTTGAAGCAATTGACTTGACGGAAAGATACATTAAGACTGTAATGACAATAAAGGCGATCGCACTAAATACCATAATATTTTGCGAAGCTCTTTGTTCGGCTTCAAATTGACCACCGTATTGGATAAAATAGCCAAAAGGTAACTGTACCTCTCGTTTAACTTTAGCTTGAATTTCATTCACAACCGATCGCAAATCTCGACCTTTAGCATTGGCCGCCACCACAATCAACCGAGAAACATTCTCACGGTTAATCGTATTTGGGCCCGTACCGTATTTAACAGTCGCAACTTGGGCGAGGGGAATTTTACCCCCCCTTTCATCCCCCCCTTTATAAGGGGGGGAAAGAGGGGTTTCATCCCCCCCTTTATAAGGGGGGGAAAGAGGGGGGGTATCCACCAACAAATTCTCAATAGTTTCTAAGTTATTTCTGGCTTCAGGCTGCAACCAGACAACTAAATCAAAAGTTTGCTGCACTTCCAAAACTTGAGAGACAACTTTGCCATTTAAAGCTGTCTCAATTATTTCCGAAAGTGATCCGATTTTCAAACCGTATCTACCCGCAGCTTGGCGGTTAAACTTAATTTGAATTTGCTGCACCGGTACTTGGGGTTCCAGTTGCAAGTCTACAATTCCTGCCACAGTTTTCATTTGCTCTTCAACTTGAGCGCCGATGGTGCGAAGCTGATTCAAATCCGGGCCAAAAACTTTGACAGCAATTTGACTTCTGACACCGGATAAAACCTCATCCATCCGATGAGAAATAAAGCCGCCGATATTGGGTGCAACTCCCGGTAATTTCCCAAATTCCTGCCGCAATGATTCCAAGGTTTTCGGCCGATTTTTCATTCCTTCCTCGCTCAAACCGATATCAATGTGAGCTAAATTGACACCCGCAGCATCAGCATCACCCGGAGCTCTGCCCGATCGCACTTGCACGTATGAAAACCTGGTATCATCCTTAAGTGCATCTTCGATCGCAAAAGCCGCACTATTCGTCGTTTCCAAAGACACGCCCGGATAAAGTAGAACAGTATTCACCAAAGTTTGCTCCTGAAACTCCGGCAAAAACACCCGTCCAAAAGATGGCAAAATAATTAATGCCGCCACCATACTAGCAGCAGCTAAAGTTAAAATAATCGCCGAATAGCGCATTGACAATTCTATAAAAAAGTGATATATCTTTTTGCAGAATCTCGGCAACCAAGGTTCTTCAGCACTCATCTTTTTGTTAGGCAACAAAATAGCGCAAAGGGCGGGAGATATTAACAGCGATTCCAGACTAGAAATCACCACAACAACCAGATAAGTAATCCCCATCGGCGTAAAAATTCGACCTTCTACACCCGGTAAAGTAAAAATTGGCGAAAACACAACAATGCCAATAACAGTCGCTCCAATTAACGAATCGCGTACCTCCTGAGAGCCATCAAAAATCACATCCATCACCGGGCGAGGGTGAGGAGATGATGTATTTTCTCTCAAGTTGCGGTAGGTATTTTCGGCATAGACGATCGCATCGTCGATCGCAGTGCCGATCGCCACCGACAACCCACCCAAAGTCATCGTATTCAATCCCAGCCCCAGCCAATACATTGCCAGCAGCCCGAAAAGCCAAGTTAGGAAGAAATCGAGCAAAACTACCGTCAGAGTCCGCCAATTCATCAAAAACGGGATCAGGATGACGGTGACAATGATGCTGCCTTCCACTAAAGCCGATCGCACATTTTCCACCGAAGAATTGATATACTCTTCCTGGCGAAAAGTGACTGTCACCTTAATATCTTTGGGTAAAGCTTGCTGCACCTCAGCCATTGCCGCTTCCACAGCTTTTGTCACCGTCGGAGTATCAGCAACTGGCTGTCTATTTACCATCACAATCACAGCTTTTTTGCCGTTAAAACTGCCATCGCCCCGCTTGATACCAGCACCAATTTTGACATCAGCTACATCCCCAATTCTGACAACTGTTCCTTGGCGAGATGCGATCGCAGATTGCTGCAAATCTGCGATCGATTCAATCCTGCCCACACCCCGAATCAAAGTTTCTTTATCCGGCGTAATTAAATAGCCACCGGGCGCATTAACATTCGCAGCCGCCACAGCTTCCGATACTTGCTGCAACGAAACATTAAATGCTTTCAATTTCGCAGGTTCAACTAATACTTGATACTGCCTTTGTTCGCCACCATAAGCCACTACTTGAGCAACGCCAGTCACTGCTAACAGGCGATTTGTGACTTGCCAATCAACCAGACGGCGTACTTCCATCAGCGAAGTAGTTTCTGAAGTAAAAGCATAGGTAATCACAGTACCGACAGGTGAAGTTGTCGGAGAAATTTGCGGTGTTTTTACTCCTACTGGAAGCTTGTTTTGAGCTTGCTGTAACCTTTCTGTAATCAACTGGCGGGCTTGATAGATTTCAGTATTCCAATCAAAGATCACTTTAACAACAGAAATACCCACAGCAGAAGACGATCGCACTGCTGTCACCCCAGGAGTTCCATTAATCGCACTCTCGATCGGCAATGTTACCAAAGACTCGATTTCTTCCGGTGCTAAACCCGGTGCTTCCGTCTGGATTTCCACTTGCGGCGGGGCGAAAGGTGGGAAGACATCCAGCGGCATTTTGGGGATAATATATAATGTCCAAAGACTGATAATAATGGTGGCGAGAACGACTAGCCAGCGGCGGTTGATTACCCATCTGAGAATTGTGCTGAACATTTTATGATTTGGGAATTGGGCATGGGGAATTGGGTATAGTATCTGTAGGGTGCGTCGCCATCTACAATCCTCAAAAAAAGCGACAATCTCGCAGCGACGCACCTTACTAATTGGTTATTTGTTATTTACTTTTTCAATTTCAGCCTCTTTAACTTTCACATGATGGTTGTCATTGTGTACATTGTGTAATAGCAATTCATCGTTGAATATCGGTGCAGAGATGGAAAAACCATTGCTAGTATGACTTTGAGATGCTGCTACTGCTGGCAATTTGCGCCGATTTCCCCAGAAAGCCCCCGCTGCAAAAGTCACAGAGGCGATCGCCATTCCTCCCCCTATTCCCGCCCACAAAGGCACGGGAGAACTGTTAAAACTAGCCTCTGTTGCTTTGGGAGTTACTTCCTTCTTGTCCTCAGTTTTTGACTGTTTGCTACCGCCCCGCAAAGATTGAGCGTAAAGTTGAGGTGCACGCTGAGTAACAATTAAATCTCCCTCAAACAAACCGCTCTTAATTTCTACTAAATCCCCGGAACTTTGACCGAGTGCGACTTCCATAGCTTGAAACGCATCGCCGTTTTTGACATAAACTAACTGTTTCCCGTTTGCTTCTACCACTGCTGAAACAGGAATTGCCAAAATATTTGTTGCAGTTTTGTCGGTGAAGATTTCCAACTCAGAAAACATTCCCGGCTTTAAAATTCTCTCAGGATTATCTAATAAAGCTTTTACCGGCACTGCGCGGGTTTCCCCTTCTACTATCGAGCCAATGAAGCTAATTTTTCCCCGGAAAGTACGGTTTGGCAAACTAGCAATTTTCACGGTTAATTCCTGACCATTCTTGACCCGATTCAAGTCTTTTTCATAAATATTTGCTGTGGCAAAAACGCTGCTATCGTTTAATATGCTCATCAGCGGTTTTTCAGCCGAGTTGACTGATTCGCCTAACGTGATTTCGCGATCGGCTACAGTGCCGAAAATGGGAGCAACTACGGTGACAAGTCCTTTTTCATTGGCGGCAATTCCTAGTTGTTGGAGGCGCGCTTGATAGGCTGAACTGCTGAGACGAATGCGCGTCTGAGCTACTTCTAATGCAGCTTTAGTTCGTTTGAGTTGAGCCTCGGCTTCTAACAGTTCCCGGCGGCTTAAAGCTTTGGTAAGTAGAGCTTTTGCTTCGGCAACTTTGCCTTGAGAATCGCGCAATTCGCGCATCGGGAGGTCTACTTCGGCTTGTTTAATTTCGGTTTGGGCTTTAATAACTTCGGGACGGCTTTTTGCTTTAGCAACAGTGGCTTTTGCTTCGGCTAAATGAGCTTGTGATTCCAGCATTGTTCGTCGCGGAATTGCCCCTGCCACTACCAATTCCTTGTCACGTTCAAACTGTTCTTTGGCTACAGTTAATTCCGTTTCTGCCCGTGCTATTTCTGCTTGCGATATTGCAACTTGACGCTGATAGTTTTCTTTCGCAACTTTCACAACTGAACGATTGTTTACTAACTTTTGTTCTTGTTCATATTGCTGAGTTACTGCTGTCAGTTGGCTTTTGGCTTGGGCGATTTCTGCGGAGGATATTTGCAGTTGGCGATCGTAATTTTGTTGAGCTAATTTAAAATCAGCCTGCGCCTGCTGCAAATCGCCTTCAGCTTCGGCTCGTTTTGAAACAGATTCAACACGCAGTTGCCCTAATTCCGAACTCGATAAAACAGTAATAACTTGACCTTTTGATACTTTGTCCCCCGGTTTAACTAGCAACTCAACCACAGTGCCGCTAACAGGAGCCCGAACTTCTACTTTTTGATTGGGCAGAGTTTCAATTTGTCCGGTAGTTTTAATACCCACAGCCAATCGCTGAGCTCTCACAGGTTCAACTTTGATTCCGATCCGCTTCGATGTTTCAGCATCAACAGAAATAGCAGCCGGAATTTGAGTTGTTTCGCCACTTTGGTGAAATTCATCTCCGTGTCCCGCGTGGGCGAAAACAGCGGCCGGGGAACCCACCAAAATTAGGCTTAATAAAGTTCCAAAACCACTGCTAATAATAGCAGGAGATTGAGCATATTTGTGAAATATCATCGTTGGCATTGTCCTTAAAATCGGGTTGAGTGCCACCGGTTTAGCGATTGGTATTTTTCCCAACTAAGTAAGTAAACTGAATTAACCAGATCTACTTATTAGGGTTTTCCCAGAAGCGATCGCTAAGCAATGACCAAGAGCTAAAAATGCTCTCCTCAACCTAGTCTTTCACAGTCCAATGAAATTAGGATGAAATTTCACCTCAGCAACCCAGATGCCCGCCGGCTTCTAAAATATCAATATAAGTTTTGCCTAATTTGAAGCATGGCTGGTGTAATTTTTTTTCGGTTTCTGATTGCGCTTCAATTTCCTTGGTCAATGCGCTCACTAAGTCTTCTACGGTTTCCTTAGATTGATGAGTAGTTTTTAATTCCAAGCTGTTCAAGATCATTAATTATTCCCCTGTCATGATAGCTTTTGAGTTACTTTCATACTTTAGAGGGATGCCTTTTAAATTGTCTACAGTATTTTTACGTAAAAAAAAATAACTTAGCTGTATCCAAACAGGTTGTGACCGCAATCATAGATTTAAGTGACTATTAATACAACACTTTGCGTCATTTTTTGATTGCCTCGATTGCCGGATTTTGCCAAGCAAAATTTTCCTGAACAATAGACATAGTGTGATTAATGCTATTCGTGTTCAGGCTTTTTTACTTGATAATTTAGGGAATTATGTTATTGTTTATACCACGCTTTGCGCCACTCTTTCATTTGCTCAATTTCTTGCTTTTGTGAAGTCAGAATTTCTTGGGATAATTTCTGCATTTCTGGCCGCTTAGACTTTTTCAAAGCATCTTGGGCCATCACCAAAGCTCCTTCGTGGTGGGGAATCATCCCATTCAGAAACCGCAAATCAAATTGAGCATCCGCAGCACCTAAATCCATACTCATCATCATGCTTTGCATCTGTTCGGGAGTCATGGCCATCATGTGACCCATTGGAGCGTGATAAGCCATGGGCGTATTGCTGGCTTTAGGATACCAAGTTTTTCGCCACTCTTTCATTTGATTAATTTCACGATTCTGAGCGACAATCATGTTATTTGCGAGTTTTTTCATTTCCGGGCGTTTGGATTTATTCAACACGTCTTTCGCCATGTTTACAGCACCTTGATGATGCACTGTCATCCCATCTATAAATCGCAAATCATAGTCGGCATCAGCAGGTCCTAAGTCCATGGACATACTGTGATTCATGCCACCCATTTTGTGGTCCTGCGCCACCTCTTGTTTACTGCTGGCTGGGGTGGCGGCTGTAATATTTGGGGCTTGAGTTTGACTTACAGTGTCTTTGGAACAAGCAGCCAGCACTCCAGTGCTTAGGGCTGCTGTGCAGGTGAATATTAGGGCTGTCAATCCTGTTTTTAATGGCATTGGTTTCATAAATTTTATCTTGTTAAAATTGGGATTTATATCTACTTTATCACCGAGATATGAAATTAGGATGAAAACCGAGAAAAACTTTAATCTAAAATAGACTAGACTATTATGCTAACATGAGACTGTATAATGAAATTAATTAAGATAACTAGCAAAGTGTTTTATGCTGAGGTTGAAATTATGACTCTACAGTTAAAAGTTCCCAAAATTGCTTGTTCGGCTTGTGCCAATACGATCGCACAAGCAGTCAAAACCGTCGATCCAGCCGCAGTTGTTGAGGCAGATATTAAGACGAAATTCGTGACAATTCAAACCGTGAAGCCGGAAAATGAAGTGAAAAAAGCCATCGCATCTGTTGGTTATCCAGCGCTTTAACCGCAGAATCTTATACCAATTTTAAAAAAGAATGCAACAATAGTCTTGTCCCTCCCCTTTATAAGGGGGGGTTAGGGGGGGTCAAAGATGATTGCACGATTTTAGAGAAATGGTATTAGCAACGGCCAGTTTCCTATTCCCAATTCGAGAGTGCATATATGGATAATCTCACAGTCAAACTCCAAGGCATGAGTTGTGCCTCCTGTGCCTCTTCCATTGAACAAGCAATTAAATCTGTTCCTGGTGTCATTGAGTGCAATGTCAACTTTGGCATGGAACAAGCAAGTATCCAATACGACTCCCAAAAAACTAGCTTAGCAAAAATTCAAGCAACTGTTGATGCGGCGGGATACAAAGCTTTTCCGCTTCCAGAAATATCCCAGGGCGAGGATGACACCGAGCAAGCAACTCGTCAAGCAGAATCTCAAGTTTTGCAACGTAAATTGTGGACAGCAGGTATGATTAGCCTGTTACTATTTACAGGTTCCATTCCAGCTATGACTGGTTGGCATTTGCCATTTATTCCCGGATGGTTGCACAATTTTTGGCTGCAATTAGTGCTGACAGCACCAGTCCAATTCTGGTGTGGTAACTCATTTTATATAGGAGCGTGGAAATCGCTAAAACGCCGCCTAGCCACAATGGATACCCTGATTGCTTTGGGAACCAGTTCTGCTTACTTTTATTCTGTATCTGTAACACTTTTTCCCGGATTTTTCCTAGCCCAGGGTTTGATTCCTAGCGTTTATTATGAAGTTGCAGCGAGTGTGATTGCCCTAATTTTGCTTGGTAAAACCCTAGAAAATCGGGCGAAGGGAGAGACTTCTGAGGCGATTCGGAAACTCATGGGTTTGCAAGCGAAAACGGCTCGGATTGTTCGCAACGGGCAAGAGTTGGAAGTGCCATTAGCCCAAGTGGAAATTGGCGATATCGTGCAGGTGCGGCCAGGGGAACAAATTCCCGTAGACGGAGAGGTGATTGAAGGCTATTCCACCATAGATGAAGCAATGGTAACAGGGGAAAGTTTGCCAGTCAAAAAGCAAGTCGGTGACGAAGTTATCGGCTCGACAATTAACAAAACTGGCAGCTTTAAGTTTCGCACTACTAGGATTGGTCAGGATACATTTTTAGCTCAAATTGTCAAGATGGTGCAGGATGCCCAGGGGTCTAAAGCACCGATTCAAAAGTTGGCAGATGAGGTGACTGGTTGGTTTGTTCCCGCCGTAATAGCCGTTGCTTTAGCTACTTTTATTATTTGGTTTAATGCTACGGGCAACTTGACTTTGGCAACCGTTACCATGGTGGAAGTGCTGATTATTGCCTGTCCTTGTGCTTTGGGTTTGGCAACTCCGACGGCGGTGATGGTGGGTACTGGTAAAGGTGCAGAGAATGGAGTTTTAATTAAAGGAGCTGAGAGTTTAGAACTGGCTCATAAAATTCAAGTCATTGTGTTAGATAAAACTGGGACTCTCACGGAAGGTAAGCCGACTGTCACTGATTTTGTCACAATTAAAGGAAGCGCGAACAGCAATGAATTAAAACTGCTGAAATTGGCAGCGTCTGTGGAGCGAAATTCCGAGCATCCTGTGGGTGAAGCTGTGGTGAGATATGGTGAATCTCAAGAGGTAAGTTTAACAGATGTTAAGGATTTTGAGGCGATCGCCGGAAGTGGTGTCCGGGGGGTGGTGGAGGGAAAGTCGATCGCCCTGGGAACTCTCAGATGGATGCAGGAATTAGGCTTTGATACTGAATATTTGGAACTGCGCGCCAGAGCTTGGGAATCTGCTAGTAAAACTGTGGTTTGGATGGCTGTGGAGGGCAAAATTGAGGCGATGCTGGGCATTGCTGATAGCCTCAAACCATCGTCAGCGCGGGTGGTGAAAGCACTGCAAAAACTCGGTTTAGAAGTGGTGATGCTGACAGGGGACAACCGCGCGACTGCGGAGTCCATCGCCCATGCTGTTGGGATCGATCGCATTTTTGCAGAAGTTAGACCTGACCAAAAAGCAGCTAAAATCCAAACACTGCAAGCACAAGGTAAAATTGTAGCGATGGTGGGAGATGGAATTAACGATGCTCCAGCTTTGGCCATAGCGGATGTGGGAATTGCGATCGGCACCGGGACAGATGTGGCGATCGCAGCCAGCGACATAACCCTAATTTCTGGAGACTTGCAAGGCATAGTTACAGCCATTCAACTGTCGCGCGCCACCATGCGGAACATCCGCGAAAACCTCTTTTTTGCATTTATTTACAACATCGCTGGAATTCCGATCGCAGCAGGTATTTTATATCCGATTTTTGGCTGGCTACTAAGTCCAATCATCGCTGGTGGTGCCATGGCTTTTAGTTCAGTTTCCGTCCTGACTAATGCTTTGCGGTTACGTAATTTTAAACCCAAATATATCACCTAAATTAGGAGTAATCAAAAAAATGTTGCACCCTCGTCAAATTGGGGTAACTCTCGCGAGTGTAGGAATTGCGATCGGAATGGCATCGGCAGTTCAAGCTGCCGAAATGCCTATCCAACCTTCTCATTCAACCACTAAATTTCAGACTATTGAACAGCCTTTAGGTTTAAAAGTGGGTGTCACCCTAGGTGGATTGACACTAATTGGTTTGGAGTTGTGGTGGTTTTTGTTCAGTAAAGCTAATAGATAGTTATCAACTTGCGGCAATTGTGAAGTTCCCCGCGCGAGTTTTTTTCGCAATAAATCGGTAAAATTGGATCTAGCTTAAAAAATTTGGAGTGAGCTAAATGCAATTATTACACACCATGCTCCGAGTCGGAAACTTAGAAGAGTCCCTCAAATTTTACACCGAAGTGCTGGGCATGAAAAAGCTGCGGCAAAAAGATTATCCCGACGGTAAATTTAGTCTGGCTTTTGTCGGCTACGGTGATGAATCTGACCATACAGTTTTGGAATTAACTTACAACTGGGGCGTTGAAGAGTATAATTTAGGGAATGCTTACGGTCATATTGCGATCGGCATTGATGACATTTACGGTACTTGCGATGAAATTAAAGCTCGTGGTGGTAAAGTTAGCCGCGAACCTGGCCCGATGAAACACGGTTCAACAGTCATTGCTTTTGTCGAAGATCCAGATGGATATAAAGTGGAATTAGTTCAACTAAAAAATCGATGTGACTAGGAAGAAACCGGGTTTCTGCGATAATTTTGGCATCTTCACCGAGATTGAGTGAAGAAACCCGGTTTCTGACTCGCACCCATCGCCCAACCATCCAAGAAACCGGGTTTCTGCGATAATTTTGGCATCTTTACCGAGATTTTGTGAATAAACCCGGTTTCTAAACCCCACACCATTAAATTTTATGGTTTCTTTTTCGGAACCTTTAAGACTTTATCCGCCGCCATCTTGTCAATGATTAAGTCACTGATAATTTGAGCACCGTGGGAGGTGAAATGCAAACCATCATTAACTTTTACATAGCCTCGCTTCCCAGATTTATCAGCAACTACAGGAGTAAATTGACCGCCTTCAGCAAAAGTATCCCAAGTTGAAATAAATTGAATTCTGCCTGAAACTTTACTCGCTTTTTTATAGATATCGTTCATAATTGGAAATTGATTGAGATAGAAAGACTTATTAGATATCGATTGACCCACCCAGTACACTTTCTGCACAGATGAATACTTCAATAATTCCGCATATTTATCAACTCTTTCTTGATAAGCTTTTTGCCATTCTTTAGTCATAATTACTCGGTATTTACCTTGATAATCATTGATATCTTGGGTGTCATTTCCTCCAAACAAAACTATGATTACATCTGGTTGATAATCATTGATTAGTTCGCGAGTTCTGGCATACCAATCATAATAGTCTATCCGATTTAAGCCACTAGATACTTTGTAGTCAATTTTCGTATCGGTGATATTATACTTTTCCTTTAGTGTGTACTGGAGTTGAGTTCCTAAGTCGAGCATTACGGAATCTCCAACAAATAAGAATTTGCGGTAAGGTCTAGTCAACTTGGGCTTAGCTGCGATTGTTTTTTTAGCTGGTTTCGCAGTTGTTTTTTTTGCTTTAATGGCTTGTTTTTGTTCGGTTTTGACCGCACTGTTTGCTGATTTAGATGGGGTTTTATCAAAATCGATATCTTTGATTTTGCTCCAAAAATCTTGTTCTGATTTCCTAAAACCGTCCATCTCAATCTTCCGTGCTACTTGCTTAATCTCTGGACTTGCGAAAGGAGTTGAGGAAAAACTTTTGAGAAATAAGGATAAGTTGGTAAATATTAAAGTTAGAATTACAGAAGTAGCGATTAGCAGAATTTCCCTGTCTCTCATATTTCTTAGAAATTAAAGTATATAAAAGGCGGAACGGTACTGGGTCCCAGCATCAAAATAGCATACACGAACAGGGAAACTAAGACAACCCGAAAAAAAATGTTTTTTAATGAAAATACGATCAGCAATATTTTGGCGATGCGATCGCCCCAAAAATTCATCGCGCCGATGACTGCAATGACTAAATATAATTGCCAAAAGTTAAATTGAAAACTCTTGACGGCAGAATGGATAATTCCTTGGAACACATGGATGGCTGTTTCCCAGTTGGGAGTGCCGAAAAATATCCAACTACCACTGACAAAACTAAAGGTAAATAACCAACTCAAAAATCTGGCTGTTTTCGGATATAAATAGTCAATTTTGAAGTGGATAGCTTGGGGTATATCTCGACATAAATGGTTGACAACTAATCCTAAGCCATGAATAGCCCCCCAGACAATAAAGTTTAAACCAGCGCCGTGCCAAAATCCGCCGATCGCCATTGTGCAGAATAAATTCACATATTTTCTCAATTTGCCGTGTTTATTGCCACCTAACGGGATGTAAACATAATCTCTCAGCCACTCGGAAAGACTGATGTGCCACCTTTTCCAAAATTCTTGGAGGCTTAAGGATTGGTAAGGCATATTAAAATTGACAATAGGTTTAAAACCTAGCAAACAGGAGATACCGTTGGCTAAATCTGAGTAGCCGCTGAAATCTACATAAATCAAACAGGAATAGGAAATTACGGCGAGAATTAAATCAATGCTACTATACTGTTGTGGAACTTTGAAGGGCAGTTGAGTGAAGTTAAACAAAAAGCTGGATAAAGTATATTTTTTAAACAGTCCTGACAAAATTAAAACTATAACTTCTTCGATTTTATAGTCGTATTTTTGGGGTGAATTTAGCTGGGAGTAAAATTCTGGAGCTCGCGATATGGGCCCGGAGGCAATTTGGGGGAAGTAGGTGATGTAGGTGGCGTAGTCTATAAACTTGGGACAGGAGATTTTTGTCTGGTAGCAGTCGATTAAATGGGAAATCATTCTAAATGTGTAGAATGAGACACCGACAGGGATGAGAATTTGCAATACTTGAAAACTGGCGGAGATGTTGAGTTGGTTGAGGAGGTCAAATAAAGAAGTTACGAAAAAGTTGCAATATTTAAAGATGCCGAGGTTGGCAATGTTGAAAATTAGACCGGATATTAAAGCAAGTTTTTTGTGTTTTCCGTGGCAAACAGCCCGGAGAATGATATAATTGTAGGTAGTACCTAAAATTAGCAAAAATAAAAAATCGAAGCTCCAAAAGGAATAAAATAATAAACTGGAAAGTAGGAGGACAATTTTATATAAGTCCACTTGGTGTTTTAAAGAGACGATCGCACTAAAGAGAATTAGAAAAAAAACTAAAAATTGGTAAGTGGGAAATAGCATGATTGTCAGTAAATAATAAACATTTGGGTGAACTTAATATTTTCAAAAGAAGAAGAAGCTATTTATAATAGTAAAAATCCCTGTGATTGCGAGGAACCAAAGTGCAGCCAACAGACCCTAGCAAATTTACCGATGAAGCCTGGGAATCCATTGTCAAATCCCAGGATGTAGCGCGCCGTTTTGCCAATCAGCAGCTAGAGGTTGAACATTTAGCGATCGCCATTCTAGAACAGCTTGGTTTAGCAAACACCATTCTCAGCCTGGCCGGAATAGATGTCACCCGCTTTGGGCAACAGTTAGAAGCCTTTGCCAAACGACAGCCGAGAGTTACCAACGCTGAACAACTCTACCTCGGTCGTGGCTTAGATGTGATGTTAGATGTTGCCGAAGCCACCAGAGTGACTTGGCAAGATAATTTTATCGCCATTGAACATTTATTAATTGGCTTAATAGAAGATGAACGAGTTGGTAGGCGTTTGCTGACTAGGGGCGATGGACCACCGGGACGCCCTGGTTACGATCGCAGACCGGCACCCGGTACGATCGATCGCCCAAAACTCGAAGAAGCCATCAAATCTGTCCGCGCTACTGCAAAAGTCCCAGAAAAAAATTCCGAAACCAACAAATCCAGCCTCCGCAACCCTAAAACTCCCGATCGAGATGGGGAAGCTAACTCCGACGCCCTGAGTAAATACGGCCGCGATTTAACCGAAGCTGCAAAAGCAGGCAAACTTGACCCCGTAATCGGCCGCGATGAAGAAATTCGGCGGGTAGTCCAAGTTCTTTCCCGCCGCCAAAAAAACAATCCGGTGTTAATTGGCGATCCCGGAGTCGGCAAAACAGCGATCGCCGAAGGTTTGGCCCAGCGCATTGTTAACGGCGACGTCCCCGAATCTTTGAAAAATCGCCAACTATTTAGCCTTGACATGGGCAGTTTAATTGCTGGGGCAAAATTCCGGGGCGAATTTGAAGAACGACTGCGATCGGTCCTGCGAGAAGTCATCGATTCCGACGGGCAAATAGTCCTATTTATTGACGAATTGCACACCGTTGTCGGTACTGGCGGCGGCGGTAGTTCCGGTTCAGGAATGGATGCGGGCAATTTGTTGAAACCCATGTTAGCCCGCGGCGAATTGCGCTGTATCGGCGCTACAACTCTCGACGAATTCCGCAAGCATATCGAAAAAGACCCGGCTTTGGAACGCCGTTTTCAACAAGTATTTGTCGGCGAACCCAGCGTTGAAGATACTATTTCGATTTTGCGCGGATTGAAAGACCGTTACGAACGCCACCACGGGGTAAAAATCACTGATTCGGCCTTGGTGGCTGCTGCAACTTTGTCTTTTCGCTATATTTCCGATCGCTTTTTGCCGGATAAGGCGATCGACCTGGTAGATGAAGCCGCCGCCCACTTGAAAATGGAAATTACTTCTAAACCTGTGGAATTGGAGGCGATCGACCGCCGGGTGATGCAGTTGGAAATGGAAAAATTGTCCATCGAAGGTGAGGGAAAAGGTACTCAAGCCTTGGGAATTGGCCCCCGCATCGAACGCATCAAAACTGAGATTGACATTTTGAAAGTCAAACAGGAAAAATTGTCTTCTCAGTGGTCTGGCGAAAAGCAGTTGTTGGATGCCATCAATAAATTGAAAGCAGAAGAAGACCAATTGCGAGTGCAAATAGAACAGGCAGAAAGAGCTTACGATTTGAATAAAGCAGCCCAGTTAAAGTACGGCAAATTGGAAACTGCGGTGCGCGATCGGGAAGCCAAAGAAGCCGAACTTTTGAAACAACAATCTCAAGGTTCTTCCCTACTGCGCGAAAAAGTTACTGAGGGTGATATTGCAGAAATTGTTGCCAAATGGACTGGGATTCCTGTCAACAGGTTGCTGGAATCGGAACGCCAAAAATTGCTGCAATTGGAGAAGCATTTGCACCACCGGGTAATCGGTCAACAGGAGGCTGTGACAGCCGTTGCTGCCGCCATTCGCCGAGCTCGTGCGGGGATGAAAGACCCCGGAAGGCCGATCGGCTCTTTCTTGTTCATGGGCCCGACAGGTGTCGGCAAAACTGAGTTGGCGCGGGCTTTGGCGGAGTTTTTATTTGATAGCGATGACGCGATCGTCCGCATTGATATGTCCGAATATATGGAGAAGCAAAACGTTTCTCGGTTAGTAGGAGCTCCCCCCGGATATGTCGGTTACGATGAAGGGGGACAACTTTCCGAAGCAGTCCGGAGACATCCTTATTCGGTGGTGTTATTTGATGAAGTGGAAAAGGCACACCCGGATGTATTTAACATTTTGCTGCAAGTGTTGGATGATGGCAGAATCACAGATTCTCAAGGTCGATTGGTGGACTTTAGAAATACCGTGATTGTGATGACTAGCAATATCGGTAGCGACCACATTTTAGAAGTCTTTTCTAAGAAGGGAAAAACACCTAAAAAAACTACTGTTCGCAAGCAGGAAGTCCCTGATTTTTCCAGTCAAAAGACCAACTATAAAGTTGATGATGATGGTACGGTTGAAATTTCGGCTTCGCGAGTTTCTGATGTTGTGAATCCTCCCATTTCTCAGGAACCTGAAAGTTTACCTGTTTCTGAACGGGAGACTGATGAAGAGTACGAACAAATGTTAAAACGGGTGATGAATGCGTTGCGATCGCACTTCCGGCCGGAATTTCTAAATCGGGTGGATGAGACAATTTTGTTCCACACTTTGAGCAAAACTGAACTCCGCCAAATTGTCACTATTCAAGTCAAGCGAATTGAACGGTTGTTGGCGGAACAAAAGATTACCTTGGAACTGTCGGATGCTGCCAAAAACCATATCACAGATGTTGGTTACGACCCAGTTTATGGTGCTCGTCCTTTGAAACGGGCTATTCAGCGGGAGTTGGAAAACCCGCTGGCTAATAAGATTCTGGAAAATGCTTTTGTGGAGGGTGATACAATTGCGATCGATTGTGAAAATAATAGTTTGCAATTTCGCAAAATAGAGTCTCGTCCGGCCTTAGTTGGTAACAGTTTGTAGCTTGGTTAGGAACAGGCAAAAAAGCCTGTTCCCCAAATGATTTCAGGACTTATACCAATTTCATAAATATTTGCTACAGATGCCGTTCAAAGCCCCCCCTTACTAAGGGGGGGTTGGGGGGGTAGTTATGTCGCACTACTTTATGAAATTGGTATTACCTATTATTGAAAATGGTTCAAATTAGGAATTGGACATGGTGCTGCTACCATAGGCATCCAGGCTGTAGGCGGGAACGCGAAGGCTGTAATCAATCTCTGTTCCGGTGACGGTTACAGCCAATTTTTCAAAAGATTCTGAGTTCCAATTGCGATCGTGGATGGGCTTGGACTGTTCGCCCAGGAAGTATGCTTGAGTGCCAATTACTGAGGCTGCTACCCAACCGACGATTAAAAGGGCGATTACGATAGTCATGGCGGCTTTTCCTTAAGTTTTGTTGCTTTATGTAAACAAATGTAACAAATGTTTGCAGAGGATGTCAAGATAGTGTATTGTCGTGCCAACCGTCCAATAGGTACGGAATGCCACACCTAATGCTTCCAACCGCCGACATCTAGTAATTTCAGATGGAGAGAGACGGAGGGAGATGGGGGTAAATTAGCTATAACTAGCAGTAGGCATTTCGATTGTTGACAATATTGATGCCGAAGGAAAAGTTACCAGCAAACAGATTAGGACTTGATTTCAGGATAGGATATATCGCAGATTAGCCAAGTTTTTTGTTAATAATTTATAAGTTTCGCCTTCATAAACCATCGTGAACGACTCAGCCTTTAGTATGAGAAAGTGCTAGGGTGTTATGAGTTATAATCAACAAGTTTGGATTTGAAAAATAGCAAGTATTACAGGATTTATCAACCTGTCGATCGATTTGAGCGCGCATCAGTGTCTGAGCGGTTCCTGAAACCAAAAAATCTCGATCGCCAATGAAATCTGATTGCTATCACAATTCCCTCTACCCTCTTCCTTCTTCCCCAGGATAATTATGCAAAACTCAATCTTAAATGACGACCCTTTGTGGTTCAAAGATGCGATCATTTACGAAGTACCAATTCGCGCTTTTGCCGACAGCAATGGTGATGGTATCGGCGACTTTCGTGGGTTAACTGAAAAACTGGATTACCTGAAAAACTTGGGAGTAACAGCAATTTGGGTACTGCCCTTTTTTCCCTCCCCGCTCCGAGATGATGGCTACGATACTTCCGATTATATGAGTGTCAACCCGATTTATGGCACTTTAGAAGACTTTAAACATCTTTTAGAAGAAGCCCACCTGCGGGGAATTAGAGTTATTATTGAGTTAATTGTCAACCACACTTCAGACCAACACGCTTGGTTTCAGAAAGCGCGACGTGCTCCTAAAGGTAGCAAAGAAAGAGAATTTTATGTATGGAGCGATACGCCAGAAAAATATCAAGATGCTCGGATTATTTTCCAGGATTTTGAAACTTCTAATTGGGCTTGGGATGCCGTAGCAAAAGCTTATTATTGGCATCGTTTTTATTCCCACCAACCAGACTTGAATTATGACAATCCAGCGGTGCGTCTCGCCATATTAGATGTGGTAGATTTTTGGTTAGCAATGGGAGTGGATGGACTGCGAATGGATGCGGTGCCTTACTTGTACGAGCGCGAAGGTACTAACTGTGAAAACTTGTCAGAAACTCACTTATTTCTGAAACAGTTGCGGAAGCACGTAGATGAGAAATTCCCCAACCGAATGCTGCTAGCTGAGGCGAATCAGTGGCCGGAGGATGCGGTTGAATATTACGCGGATGGGGATGAATGTCACATGAATTTTCATTTCCCGCTGATGCCGCGCTTGTTCATGTCTGTACACATGGAAGATAGCTTTCCGATTATTGATATTCTCCAGCAAACTCCCCAGATTCCTAATAACTGTCAGTGGGCATTGTTTTTGCGAAATCATGACGAACTGACGCTGGAAATGGTGAGTGATGAAGACCGAGATTATATGTACCGAGTTTACGCTCAAGATACCCAGGCGAGGATTAATTTGGGTATCCGCCGTCGCTTGGCTCCACTGATGGGAAATAATCGCCGCCGGATTGAGTTGATGAATGCTTTGCTGCTTTCTCTTCCGGGTACGCCTGTGCTTTACTATGGCGATGAAATTGGGATGGGTGACAATATTTATTTGGGCGATCGCAACGGCGTGAGAACTCCGATGCAGTGGAGTGGCGATCGCAATGCCGGTTTCAGTCGTGCTAACCAGCAACGGCTATACGCACCGCCAATTGTTGACCCTGAATATCACTACGAATCTGTGAATGTGGAGGCGCAACGCTCTAATCCAAATTCTCTTTGGTGGTGGATGAAACGCCTCATAGCTATTCGCCAACGATTCCAAGCATTCGGCCGCGGAACTTGCGAATTTCTTTACCCGGAAAACCGCAAAGTTTTAGCTTTTGTGCGTACTTATCAAGACGAACACGTTTTAGTAGTAGCGAATTTGTCCCGCTTCGTACAGACGGCAGAATTAGACCTTTCGCCCTTCAAAGGTGCTATTCCGGTGGAGATTTTTGGTCGGACAGAGTTTCCGGCTGTGGGCGATTCGGCTTACTTTTTGAGTTTGAGTCCTCACTCGTTTTATTGGTTTACCCTTACTGTCAAAACCGAAGAATTTTCCCTACACTTACCTCAAACGGAACTGCCGACATTAGGTATCCCAGGCAACTGGAAAACAGCTTTTGCTACCAGTAAATTGAGAGAAGGACTGGTTCCTATTTTGCCTGATTACTTGCGCTCTAGTCCTTGGTTTATAGGTAGGGATAGGACGATTCAATCTTTGCAAATAGATGAAATTGTGCCTGTTGAATGTAAAAAATCTTCGGGATTAGAAGCAACAGTATACATTTTACTTTTGCAGTTAAATTATACTGAAGGGATGGCCGAAACTTACGTTTTGCCTGTAGGTTGGGAAGAGATTCAAGGTGATGTGGACGAACGGGCGATCGCCAGGATTCAATTTTTAGAAAAAGACGAAGTTGGGGTACTATTTGATGCAGCAACTAACAAAGCTTTTCTCAGTGCTATGCTAGAGGCGATCGCCCATTCTGGTAATTACAAAGGTGCCACGGGTAAAGTGCTAGGAATTCCAGACAATGCACTCACCTCTGAACCAGATTTGTCAAAGCTAGAACCTCATGTATTCAAAAAAGAACATAGCAATACATCCGCAGGTTACGGCGATCGCTTTGCGTTCAAACTCTTGCGAAAAGTTGAAGAAGGTATCAACCCAGAATTAGAAATCGGACGCTTTTTAACCGATCGCAACTTGATTCAACACTTTGCTCCCATTGCCGGATATTTGGAATATCAGGCGGAAGGGAAACCAGTAATGACAATGGGTATCTTGCAAAAATTCGTCCCCGATAGCAGGGATGCCTGGTCCTATACCTTAGACACATTGCGCGACTATTTCGAGCAAGTAATGGCAGTAGAAGCCAAGTATGCAGCAGAAAATTTATCTACGGACCCCGAAAATTATTTACCCAATGCCAACACCTCACGAATGCAGCGGAATTCAAACTCGTTAGTATCCGACTTATCCCTAGCAGTTCCCGAATTAGCTCGCGAACTAATCGGTTCCTATTTAGCCTCCGCCGAACTTTTAGGACAGCGGACAGCCGAACTTCACCTAGCTTTAGCTTCCGATGCACAAAATCCTGATTTTGCTCCAGAAAATTTCACTTCATTTTACCAACGTTCCATCTATCAACAGATGAGAAATTTAGCAGGAAGGACTTTGCTGCTACTGAAAAAACGGCTGTCCCAACTGCCACCGGAAACCCAAAAATTGGGACAAACTCTGCTAAATCGGGAAGACTTGCTGATGGAACGTTTCAAATCTATTTTGAACTTGAAAATCACGGCAGAGCGAATTCGCTGTCATGGGGACTTTCATTTAGGAAAAGTTCTGTATACAGGCAAAGAGTTTGTGATTATTAATTTTGGAGGAGAAAGAAATCGACCCTTAAGTGAGAGGCGGATGAAGCGATCGCCCCTGCGAGATGTGGCGGGAATGCTACAATCTTTCAACTATGCTGTTAGTTTGGGACTCCGCAATGAAGTAGAAAGTGGGATGATTCGTCCTGAAAATTTATCGGAGATGCAGCAGTGGGCTAAGGTTTGGGATCGTTGGGTTAGCCTGACTTTTCTCAACAGTTATTTGCAGAAAGCAGCGGATGCAAATTTCTTGCCAAAATCCATCCCGGAAATACAAGTTTTGCTGGATGCTTACATCTTAGAAAAAACGGTTTCTGAGCTGGTGTATGAACTTAATTACCGCGTGGATTGGGTAGAAGTTCCGCTTCAGCGGATGCTACAATTGCTGGAACGTTGACAGTTGAATTCTTCCTGAATATCCCTCATCCTCCCTTGGGGGCAGGGGTGTTTCATTCTCCAGAAAACGATGATTCTGTAAGGGTAGTGCTCCGGTGCCTACCCCCCTTACTTCAAATCCGGTAGCACGGGAATTATTGATCTCTGTTATCTCCCTCTGTGTTCTCTGCGTTCTCTGTGGTTAAATCATTCCGATCCAACGGTCAACGATATTACTTCAAATAAAGAGATGTTTGATACAAAACTTGTTCTTGATGAGTTAACAAAGTGCAGTCAGAAAGCGGGTAAGCTACACAAGTAACAGCGTAGCCAGCTTGCAATTCTGAGGACTTCAAAAACTTTTGTTCGCTTTGGTCGATTTCGCCACTAAGCAGCTTGACAACGCAGGCAGAACACTCTCCTTGCTTGCATCCATTGGGCAAGCGAATGCCGGCATCTTCTGCCATATCTAAGATATACTGGTCGTCTGGTACGGCGATCGTGCGATCGAGCGCTAGTTCCTGATTTACAAACCGAACTTGATAAACTGCCATTTTTTCCTCTGTATTCGCGAAAGGGCTGGTTTAGTATGCTGTTAGTTCTAGCAAAAATTTCGGGTAAAACCCGCCCCTAGAACTAGAAAAGGCGGGTTTATGATGGTGTTATTTTTACTACAGTAAATGTGTATATCTAAACAAGTGCCTGTTGATAGTCAAGATTTTCATCGAGATAAATAGCTCGAATATCATCGGGCAAATTTGATTCCAGAGTTTGATATCCTTTTTGCAGTAAAGCCCTTACCTGAGCCGGCGAAATAGCTTCACCTTCTGCTTGTAAATAAGCAGCAATTCTGGTTTCGCTCCAGCGGAAAGTCTGAGCCATCAACACAACTAAACGTGGTAGGGGTGCTAACAATTCTAAGGCTTGTTTGAGGTAACACCAGAGAGGAGGTGGAGCGGATTGCAAAGAATAATGAATCGTCTCAACAGGAGGCAATTCGGCTTGATTTATGCAGATAGCGGTGACATTAATGAGCCAGTTTTGCAGACTGAGATTGTCGCCATCAGACTCTTGGATTTCCCGGCGCAAATCGAGGCCTCGGAGTTCGTGATAGATGTGCAGCCAAGTGTGGGCGAATAGGTAATCTCCTTGGACAGGCGATCGCACAGAATGGCGAATTAGGGAATGTACTATTTGAGCGTAGCGGCAAAAAATTGCCGTAAAGAACTTACCCTGATCGGGATGATTTTGAAACAGGGTCAATAATTGGCGATCGCTGTGATGGAACAGGGATTTGACCACAGGATGGTTGAATTCGGAAAAATTAGGTGTTTGCACAATTGTTTTGGTAATATATGCTGGTGCAGCACGATTTTACAACACGATATACATTTAATGCAAGTGCCTTAAATTATTGCATTAAAATATTGTTGATATTTAAGTCAATTAGTTATATAATTAAGTTGTAGGCAAGGCTGAATAAATTTCAATTAGTATATTTTAATTGTATTTATGTAGCGCCGAAAAACTTTTATTAATGGTAAAGTTATTGTATGTCTAGCATTAATACTGGTATAGAATGGACCGATCGGACCTGGAATCCAACAACTGGCTGCGATAAAGTCAGTCCAGGTTGCGCGCATTGTTATGCGGAAGCATTAACAAAGCGATTCCATACTAATTTTCCTAACGGCTTTGATTTAACACTGCATCGCGATCGATTGCAAGAACCAAAACGCTGGCGAAAATCGAGCCGGATTTTCGTAAATTCCATGAGCGATTTATTTCACGAAGAAGTGCCAATTTCATTTTTAAAAGAAGTTTTTGAAGTGATTCGAGAAACACCTTGGCACGTATATCAAATTCTGACCAAAAGACACGATCGCCTTCGCGAACTAGCAGATGAACTAGAATGGCATGATAATATTTGGATGGGAGTTTCTGTTGAAAATCAAAAATATGTTAACAGGATTGATTGTTTGCGGCAAGTACCTGCAAAGGTCAGATTTCTATCCTGCGAACCGCTTTTAGGTGCTTTAGAACTCGATTTAACAGACATTAATTGGGTAATTGTTGGGGGAGAATCGGGACAAAAACACCGTCCGATGAAATCAGAATGGGTTGAGAGTATCCGACAACAGTGTAAAGATGCTGAAGTCGCGTTTTTCTTCAAGCAATGGGGAGGTAGAACACCTAAAGCTGCTGGGAGACTTCTTGATGATAAAATTTGGGATGAAATGCCAGAAGCATGGGAAAAACACCAAAAGAAATGGAATCGATACACTTTGAGTGGGAGTCGCAACTCAAATAAAGTAGTAATACCTACTTTGGTAAAAATGTAACTTTCGCCTGCTCTCCAAAGGTAATTTCTCCTTTGTACTTTCTTCGTTTACTCGCAGGTGGATCTACTATAATTTTACCTTGTTGTTCTAGTTTCCGCAGAGCTTCCTTGTAATTTTTACTAATGTAACGCTTGCCAACATGATGCTGATTATAAATTGCTTCCATCGTCAGTGTTTGACCAGCAAATTCATGAAGTAGCGTATTTTCAAGGTCATCAAGGGGTTGAGAATCAAAGAGTGAAAGCTGAATCGGTGCCTGACTCTGATTGTATTCAAAAGAGGGTACTCCTTGAGTAAAAATGGAGCTTTTTTTAGCCATAATGTCTTTCATGATTGAGTGACTTAATTTATCCTTAGATACAAAAATAAGATAATGGCTAGTACGGCTACCACTAACATTTTTGAAGCAGAAATCTTGAACGTGAGACCCTCCAACATCTTTTAAAGCTTGACAAATAGCATTAACAATGATTGACTCTCTTTGTTCGGGTGGCATTTTTAGTTCTGTCCGAAGGGAATCTACTCTATCCTTGCCAAAGAGAGAGTTCATGTGTTCCTTTACTTTTGGGTTATTTAACCCCGGATTAATTCTGTTATAGTTAAAGAAGAATATACAATCACAACCCCAACCTTTAATGATAGACCCAATAAGTTTTAGAGACAAGCCTTTGTAACCCCAAGGGTCAATGAAAAATAGTGTAGGAACATTATTGATTTTTTTGATTTCTTGAATGATTTCCTCTCCAACCTCCTTATTCAAAACTATTGGTTTATGCTTTAATTTTCCTAGATCTGGAATTGATTCTATAGCCTGCTGAAGAGATCGAGTATTATTTGAGTCCTTATCATTAAATAACGTTACTAACATTTGTGACATATCTGGATTGGCAATAGCACGTTCCAATATCAGTAATGGAGTAGACTTAGAACCGTCTTTATAAGAACCAGGGCCAGAAAATAAATCGACGTAGGCAATATTTGTTTTTCTGTTTTTGGCTTGACGAATCATTACATTTGCCCAAGCCCTAAAGTATTTAGCAACTATTTCTGATTTCACTAAAGAATTATCTCTGGATTCATCAAAAAAAGAATTATCAGCCATGACTGTTACCTCTAGACTCTAGTTCATTTTACTATTGTTACATATTACCATAACCTCCACCCCCAGGAGTCTCAATGACAAAAACATCCCCAGCCTGCATTTCCACAGTCGCCGTACTCCCCAACTCCTCAACTTTCCCATCAATCCTTTCCACATAATTCCGTCCCAAAACACCGTTTTCTCCCCCATTCAAACCGCAGGGAAAAATCACCCGCCTCCCCGATAAAATCCCCGCCGTCATCGCCTCCCGAAACCGCACTCGCCGCACCACACCATTCCCGCCGCGATGACATCCATTGCCGCCACTATTAGCCCGAATAGCAAAACTTTCTAACAGTACCGGAAAGCGCCATTCCAACACTTCTGGATCGGTTAAACGGGAATTAGTCATGTGAGTTTGCACCGCATCAGTACCATCAAAATCTGCACCAGCGCCAGAACCACCGCAAATTGTTTCATAATATTGATAGCGCTGATTTCCAAAGGTAAAATTATTCATAGTTCCCTGGGAAGCCGCCATCACTCCCAACGCACAATACAAAGCATCGGTAATATTTTGGGAAGTTTCCACATTACCTGCAACTACCGCCGCCGGATAGCGCGGATTCAGCATACAACCTACGGGATTGATGATTTCTAGAGGTTTTAAACAGCCTGCATTCAGAGGAATATCGTCATCTACTAAGGTGCGAAAAACATACAAAACAGCGGCTTTACACACTGCTGCGGGAGCATTAAAGTTGTTGATTTGTTGAGGAGAAGTACCAGTAAAATCTATTTTGGCACTGCGGGCTGATTTGTCAATAGTGATGGCTACTTTAATCTGTCCGCCACTATCCATCCCATAGGTAAATTCGCCATCTTGCAACACATCAATTACCCTGCGTACCGACTCCTCAGCATTGTCTTGGACGAAGCCCATATAAGCTTGCACTGTTTCCAATCTGTAATGTTCTACCATTTTGATAAGTTCTTCAGTACCGCGTTTGTTAGCGGCAATCTGTGCTTGCAAATCGGCTATATTTTGAGTGGGATTGCGCACAGGAAAATTACCAGTTGTTATAATTTCTAGTAATTGTGCTTCTTGGAATTTCCCCTCCTTTACTAGCTGAAAATTGTCCAGCAATACGCCTTCTTCAGTTACTATCGTACTGTTAGGAGGCATGGAACCGGGAGTGATGCCGCCAATATCGGCATGATGTCCTCGCGAGGCTACATAGAATAGAGGCAGAGAATTAGTATTATCAAATACTGGGGTAATAACGGTGATATCTGGCAAGTGCGTGCCACCGTTGTAGGGATTGTTCGACACATAAACATCTCCCGGTTTAAGAGTAGCATTTTTTGCGCAAATTAAAGCTGAAATACTTTCGCTCATCGATCCGAGATGGACGGGAATGTGGGGGGCGTTGGCTACTAATTGCCCGTTTTGGTCGAAGATGGCGCAGGAAAAATCGAGGCGTTCTTTGATGTTAACTGATGAAGATGTATTTTGTAAAGTGATGCCCATTTCTTCGGCGATCGCCCTAAACAGATTATTAAAGATTTCCAGCAACACCGGATCTGCTTCAACCGTAGATAAACGGGGACGATCTGGGTTTATTTGGCTGCATCTGCGGTTCAAAATGAGATCGTTTCTGGAAGTTAATTCCGCTTCCCATCCCGGTTCAATGACATTGGTTCCCGTGGGTTCGACAATCAAGGCTGGGCCAGTAATGCAGTCGTGCGATCGCAAATTCTCCCTTTTATACACAGGAGTTTCCCGCCAGCCACCAGCCACATACATTTCGACTGTTGAAATTGGTTGCACCGCTAAGATGCCTGTGTCACAATCAGAGGCAATTATTGACCTATCCGGCACATCCATTGTTTCTACAACTTCCACCGCAACTGCTTCCACAATCAGCGCTTTTTCTGGCATAATAAAACTGTAACGCTGTCGGTGGACTGCTTCAAATTCAGCCTGCATTATCTCAATAGTGGGAGCGAAATTTACTGGTAAAACCGAATCGCTTCCCTGATATTTTAAGTGCAGCTTGCTAATAACTAAAACCTCTGCCTTTTCCTCTGCCACTTCGGCGCTGCTGCGGTTCAATTCCCTCCTTCCTTCAGCCTCCAATTCTGCCAAAATAGGCTGCAAATCATTAATTAAATCGAGACTTAATTGTTGCTCGATCGCCCTTTCGCGCATAGCCCGCACATCAGCCAAACCCATACCATAGGCGGATAACACCCCCGCATAGGGGTGAATAAATACCCGTTTCATACCCAAAGCATCGGCGATCGCACAAGCGTGTTGGCCCCCCGCACCGCCGAAACAGCACAATGTATATTCCGAAACATCATAACCGCGCTGAAGCGAGATTTTTTTCACCGCATTAGCCATCTTTTCCACGGCGATCGCCAAAAAACCCTCCGCCACCTGTTCCGGTGTCCTCTCGCCCCCAATTTCCGTCGCTAATTGCACAAATTTTAGCCTGACAACATCAGAGGCGATCGGCAAATCTGCATCCAATCCAAAAACTTTCGGGAAAAAATCCGGCTGAATTTTGCCCAACATCACATTGCAATCAGTCACCGTCAAAGGGCCACCTTTCCGATAGCAAACAGGCCCAGGATTCGCCCCCGCAGAAGCAGGCCCAACGCGGTAACGGGCGCCATCAAAAAATACAATGGAACCACCGCCGGCTGCTACAGTATGAATTGCCATCACGGGCGATCGCAATCTGACACCAGCAATCTCTGTCTCAAATTCTCGTTCATATTCCCCATTAAAATGGGCAACATCCGTAGAAGTTCCGCCCATATCAAAGGTAATAATTTTATCAAAACCAGCGAGTTTACTGGTTTTAACTGCGCCGACAATTCCCCCAGCCGGGCCAGATAAAATACTGTTTTTTCCTTGAAATTGGGCGGCATCAACTAAGCCGCCATTCGACTGCATAAACATTAATTTAGGGAATGGGGAATTGGGCATTGGGCTACTATTTCCTGACCCCCCCCTGCCCCCCCCTAGGGGGGAATCGGAAGAAGGGGAGGGGGAATTGGGCATTGGGCTACTATTTCCTGACCCCCCCCTGCCCCCCCCTAGGGGGGAATCGGAAGAAGGGAATGGGGAATTGGGAGTTGGGCTACTATTTCCTGACCCCCCCCTGCCCCCCCCTAGGGGGGAATCGGAAGAAGGGGAGGGGGAATTGGGAGTTGGGCTACTATTTCCTGACCCCCCCCAGCCCCCCCCTAGGGGGGAATCGGAAGAAGGGAATGGGGAATTGGGCATTGGGCTACTATTTCCTGACCCCCCCCTGCCCCCCCCTAGGGGGGAATCGGAAGAAGGGGAGGGGGAATGGGAAGGGAGTTCCTCGTTCCCAGGCTCTGCCTGGGAACGCAGATCCAGAGGCTCTGCCTCGATCAATTCATTGGTTACTTGTTCGACATAGCGGCGTAAAATGGGAGATAAATAAGCATCGACAACCGCAGTATCTCCCCGCGAAACTAATTTCATCAGCGGGCTAACTTCGTGAGATACTGATATTTGGGTAAAGCCAATTTGCTTGGCAATTTCAGCCACTTGTTGTTCGTGTTCCCAGTAACGGTAGCCGTGCATAAATACGATCGCACAACTGCGAATTCCATCATCATAGGCTTGCTGCAAAGATGGGATAAAATCGAAATTAACAGCAATTAACTCCTCACCTGTGGCGCTGTAGCGTTCAGTAACTTCGATCGCTCGATCGTACAACATTTCCGGCAGCACAATCTGACGCGCGAAGATATTCGGGCGGTTTTGGTAGCCAATTCTCAGCGCATCGCCAAAACCTTTAGTAATTAACAGCAGCGTGCGATCGCCCTTTCGTTCCAGCAAAGCATTTGTCGCCACCGTCGTCCCCATTTTAATCGCTGCAATTGCGGCCGCGGGAATCGGAACATCTGTCGGAATTCCCAAAATATCCCGAATTCCTTGAACTGCGGCATCTGTGTAGCGATCGGGATTTTCCGATAGCAACTTGTGAATAATTAGTTTACCATCAGGATTTTTAGCTACAATATCAGTAAAAGTACCGCCGCGATCGATCCAAAATTGCCAGCTTTGGCGATCGACAAAATCAGCATTCATAATTTTTTCCTCAACTATACTATGAGAATAAATTAAAATTATTCAACAAAATTACCAGCAAGTCAATTCATAAAAATCATAACTTTCCACTCATAAAAATCATAACTTTTCTTTTCTTCCTTCGCGCCCTTTGCACCTTCGCGGTTCGTTACCCTAAAATTCCTATAAATGTCGAATAGCCTCAATCAGCCCCCCACAAACACCTGCGAGAAAATCTAAATCCAAAGTTTCAATCCGATCGCTAGCTTGATGATAGTGAGGATTGCGCATATTAGCCGTATCCGTCACCATGATAGCCGGATAACCATTATCCCAAAAAGGAGCATGATCGCTGCGGCGAGTATCCGGCACAATTAAACCTCGATTCGGCACCGGCAACCACTCGCACAACTGACCAGATTTGCGAATTTTGTCACTCAAATTAATCAAATCTGGAACAGTCCGCAGATTACCAATTAAAGCAATAAAATTGCCAGAATTGGGATAAAAATATTTCAATCCAGTAGGATACTTTTGGGAGTTGGGATTGTGGTTGCAATAACCCAACATTTCCAAAGAAATCATCAACCGAAGGGACTGTTTTTGTGCTTTTAACTTATCAGCATAATCCTTGCTACCGAAATAGCCGGATTCTTCCATATCGAAGGCGACTAATTTCACTGGATATTTGAGAGGTTGAAGTGCGATCGCCCTTGCGAGTTCCAACAAAACAGCCACCCCAGTAGCATTGTCATCGGCCCCAGGCGTACCGGGTACTGTATCGTAATGGGCACCAATGACGATCGGCTTTTCTTGCTTCCCCCCCTTAGCAAGGGGGGGACTGAGGGGGGGTAAATCCAAAATCAAATTGTGATGAATCCGGCCGCGCACCGCAAAATCGTCAACTTCTACAGTTCCCCACTGTGCGAACTGTTCGCGGATGTATTGCTGGACATAGAAATGTCCACCTGATGCGAGGTATGGGTGGCGATCGCGTACAATTTGAATCAGATGACTGTGCAAGCGTTCTTTAAGATTCATGCAGGCTGGTATACGCTGAGTAGAATCAAATTATATTCTGTTTGATCGGGAAGTTTAATCAGTCAAAAAATATTAATTTATATAAATTTTTAAGTCTTAAATTTTAATCAAGTCAGAGACAAGTTGAGTCCGATCGCATTTAAGGCGATCGGACTAGACCTAAGATTAACGATTGTTGGTATTTCCCGCCATCTGGTTAATCATTTGTAAGTGTGCCTGAAGGTTAGGCAAAATATTAGTTGCCCAAGCTTTCACATCCGCATCTTGTCCCTGTTGGGACTGTTTTGAGCCAGCTCCAAAACTCGATCGCCAGACTGATTAAAGCTCTGAGGATGCGGGTTTAATTCTGCGATTCCCGGCAGGGCCATTAAGGAACTAATGCCAGCAATGCCGGTAAAAGTAGCCAATTGTTTGAAAAAATTTGAACGATTAAGTGGATTCATGAATTTCTAAGCCTCTAAGTTTTCCAAAGCACGATCGCCTATGCTGCATGGCGACGCCAGAATTATTTACCGATGGCGGGCAAAAGTGCGATCGTGCGAGATTGTCTGTTAAATAGATCCCACTCAGGGCATGGGTGAAAAAACGGACGCGATCGCGCCACTAAAGTTGGGAAGGTGTACCCCTTTTCCGAAACAAATTGAGCAAACCAAAGAGGCCGAAGACACCAAGCCACCCGTAATTATGCGGGCGATCGCGCCTCGCACTCAAAACACCAGAATTGGCCCCAGCGGGTGCTGCCGTTGTACCCGTTGTACCTGTAGCGTCGGCACCGATATCGCTTGTGCCAGTTGTGCCAGTTGTACCCGTTGTACTTGTAGTACCCGCACCGCTGGTTCCCGTACCGCTTGTACCATTTGTACCAGTTGTACCTGTAGCGCCCGTACCAGTGATACCGGTTGTACCATTCGTGCCAGTTGTGCCAGTTGTACCGGTTGTACCCCTACTATTCGTACCATTCGTACCAGTTGTACCAGTCGTATTCGTGGTGCCGGTACCCGTTGTGCCAGTAGAGCTAGCACCGGTACCAGTCGTACCAGTCGTACCAGTCGTACCAGTCGTACTCGTGCTACCGCTTGTACCCGCGCCGGTACCCGTGGTGCCAGTAGAGCTAGCACCGGTACTATTAGTACCATTTGTACCAGTCGTACCCGCACCAGTACCTGCACCGCCCCCTCCCGACTGTGCAGAAGCAGGCACTCCCAAGCCAACCGTGGCTAGACTAAAAGTACAAGCGCCTGTTAAAACAAACTTCAACAATTTAGAAGATTTCATGATCGTGCTTGCTTTTTCCTTGTAGAGTTCTGCGAGCGCTTAATATTCCCAAACCGCAGGGTCGAGTTTACAGCACAACCTGCAATTTTTCCAACATTCAGTGGGAAATAATGAAAATAAAAGATGAAAGTTCGCCCATTTCCATTGATGATTTACCCACTGAACAATTACCCCTCTAAGTTCATAGCTTCTACCTTATAACTTCCGCTATCGGCTCGCCATTCATCTTTAGGAATATTTGGGGAAATCGCCTTAATTTTACTCTTTTTATTATATTTTTTTAGCTTTATTGATGAGAACAGTTAGGCAGTAACACTTATTTGTTGAGGGCTGCTACGACAATCACAAAAGATCGATTTCCGAATTGCCTAAGATAACCCTTCCGACAGATGGTTTGAATATTGCTAATTCGTTAAATTGAAAAAAAGTAGTTCTTGTTACATATTATATGCTCACTTCTTCTTACCCTCTGAAACAGGTATTCCACTGTCCTGAAGAATCTAATTTTTACTCGCAGTGCCTGGAAAATTTAGTGTTAAATGCTAGCGACAATTCTCAACTCGTCGTAGAGTTTGGTTCGGGAGAGGGAAGCCCAGTTATTAAGTCTTTGTTGAGAACTAGCTTTGAGGGAAAAATTCACGGTTTTGAGCTAAATAATGTGGCTTGGAAAATTGCTCAATCTCAGATTCGAGAATATGAACTGAGCGAACAATATGTCGTTCACAATTGCTCTTTTTTTGATTCACCTTTATATAAGCAAGCGGATTGTTTGATTTCAAATCCGCCTTATCTGCCCGCTGCGGATGACAAAATTTACCAGCCACTATTGCATGGTGGCAGTGATGGCTCGACCATTGCTAAGCGACTTTTGTCTACGGGATGTGAAAAAGTTTTACTGATGGTTTCTAGCTATTCTAATCCGCTGGGTTTGATTGATTATGGCTTGGCTCAAGGTTACTCCGTGGCGGGTTTTGAGATCTCACCCTTGAGTTTTGGCTACTACAGTTCGGAGCCCAAGGTGAAAAATGCGATCGCCACTCTCCGAGAACAGGGAAAGGCTTTTTATTCTCGAAACATCTATCTGCTGGCCGGTGTTTTGTTTAAGCAGCAGCAAAAGTCCCACAGGGATTTATCTGGGGAGTTAATGCAGTTGATGACTGTGTTGTAAAAGTACAGCACGGATCGATCGGAGATTGTTTTATGGGTGGGGGCGGGTTTATTAGATTGTGGGGTGAACCCGCCCCTACCCAACGGCCAATCCCCATCTACCTGTTAATTTTGTTCGGCGGTTTGGATCGATCGCACCACAGCAGCCCCAGCCCGATCGCCGATCAGTTTCTCCTGATCGTAGCCCAACACCAGTTCCCAGGCATCCTCCGGGTATTTGTCCGCTAGTGGCAGAGCTACTTCATCCAACATCCAGCGCCCGTGACGCTCGTCTTCTCTGATGTGCAGTTCCCAGTAACCCATGGCAGCCTGGGAAAGACCCAAACGCTGGGCGGCAGCGAGATAATTCCTGTAGGCGACGGGCCCAGCTACCTCAAAATAGGTCAGTCCGCCGTTGTAGCGCAGAAAATGGCGCTTGCGTTCCGTCAGCAAGAAGTTGTGATTGGCGCTGGCGAGCACTTGCCAAGGCACTAAATCAAAGTATGCTTCCGGTTGCGTACTCATGCCGAATTCTGCCAGCATTTGGGCAAAATAGGTCGAGTGCTTGCGGGCGAGACGACCGCCACCGTATTCTTCGATCAGCACCCGTGTCAGGGTACATTGGATTTCGTTGGCGGCACCGCCGAGGATGCGGGAAAGGCGGCTAGCTTCTACTAAACCATCGAAAGAGGCGATCGCCAGCAAGTGCCTATATCCCTCTACAGTCATCTCTTCCCGCAAATAGCGATCGGCCTGAGTTAGCGGAGGATCGACATCAGCAGCCGCGCGATCGCGTAGGGCTTGCTTAACATCTAACTGGTACAGCCGTGGGAGGTCAATGTGTGCCAGTTCCCACTGTTGCCAAGGTTCCTCAATCCGATCGCGCACGGAACGCAAATAGTGCGATCGCTCGTTGTTGTAGTGACGCAAATCGTCGTACCAAAATAAGTTGAGTCTGTTGATGCGGTACAGCACCCGCTGCAAAAAGCGGTGTGCCGCATCATCGCTTGAGGATTCCTGGTAAGCCGATCGAACAGCCACTGCGATCGCACTTTCCAAGTCACTGACAACTAACGGTTTTGCCACCACCGTTTTGTCTAAATCATCAACATCTAACAAGTTGACAAATTGCTGCTCTGCTGTTTCGTAGTTTGTAGCTGTTATTTGTTGCTTTTGCAGACTCGACGATTCAGTTTTTGATGATAGATCTAGGGTGCTGTGCATGAAATCCAATTATGCTAATTTTAATCAGTTTACTCTTGACCCAAACAGCCAATCTTTACCGATTGCTGAGGATTGCCGCTACTACTATTCAAAATAGCTAATCTGTTTGCCCAATACACCTTTCTCTTGATAGATATTTGACTTATCCCCTAGGTAATGCAAGCGTAAAATTAAATCAATCTCTCACCTCCCTTGTTGTACTCGCCTAAATTATGCTAATTCTTAGCTAATTACTTTTGATAGTTGCTTTCTGTGCCCCAGTAATTCTGCCTAAAATCATGGCATCTTTTTGAGCAGGCACTGCTTGTCGCCACGCTTTGATACCGCCGGAAAGGACAACAAAATTAAAGGGCATATCCTGATTTTGTTGAGTCTTATTTCCCGGAATCTCTTGGGAATACTGAGCCATTTTTTCCAATTTGTGGTATGCTTTAATCGATCGCCCTCCTCTAGCACAATACAGTACAACTATTGGCTGAGGTCGATCGGATTTAACTCTAGCTTTGACAATGGCTTGAACCTGTTTAGCCCCGAACCCCATCTCAATATCAGTTAGGGGAACCAGCGGACTGTCACCGATGCGATCTTCGGCGTATTCTTCAGGCGATCGCACATCTATCAAAATCACTGGCTTCAACTTACCTTGCTGCAATTCGGAAACAGTTACTTGTTTGGTATTTAAACTGGCAATAAAAGTGGGAACATCCATGTGATTAAAGAGCGCAACTGCACTCAAAGAAGCAACACTCATCAAGCCAAATCCCATCATAATTACCAGCAACAGGCGAGAATAGCGATTAATACCTTGTTTTGAATTTTCATCTAGCATTTTTCATCATCCTTAAAAATGGATAAAACATTTGTCGGACATATCCAGCAGGTATAGAATCAGAGATACCATATTTATGAGGCATTTTTTTCGCCGGCATATACATGGTTCCAAATAGCAAATCTAACAAAGGAAACTGAGCAGCAAAATTTTTGTTGGGTACGAGGGGAACTTGACTGTGATGCCAGTGATGAAATTGTGGCGTTGCTATCAACCATTTTAATATCCCAAATTTGACTTTAATATTAGCATGAATTAAAAAGGCGATCGCAGCCGAATAAAGAACATAGATTGCCCAAGTTTCTCGACTAAATCCCAACCAATATAGGGGAATTATTTGCCAGATTCTCGTAAATACTTGGTCGCAGGGATGTACTCGCACTGCTGCTAGCCAATCCATGTCTTCTATGCTGTGGTGAACTGCATGAAATTGCCACAGCCAAGGTAATTCATGTAATAGCCGATGAGCAATGTAATAGCCGATATCTCCAACGATAACTGCTTCTAAAAATTGTAACAAAACAGGTTGAGATGCTACTGTGTTTTGGAGTTCTACGTTGACAATAGGAGGAAAATGAGAAAAGGCGATCGCCAAAATTATAGCACCTGTTGCTTTGCCAATAAAGTGACCACTGAAAAAATAGATAACATCCGTTTTCCAGGCGCGACGAAAGACTTTTTGATTGTGTAAAGCAAAGATTCTTTCTATGGGAATGAAGATGGCTGCTAAGATGATGAAACCTTTGACAATTTCAAGTAACATGAGATGCTGATTAATGTCGATATTTACTTCATCAATAATTCTGTACCAGAAGCACAGACAGGAACAGCCTTCAGAAGGATCGGATTAGCAGGTTTGGTATTCCCAGGAGAATTTACTGCACAGATAATGGATACAGTCGTCATTTTATTTTTAGCTGCTTGGGAAACAGGTACTAAAAATACAGCCCCGACATAGCTAAGAAGATTATCGCTGCGGGCTACCCCATAACTAAACGCAGCATTTTTGGTAGCTATGGCTGAATAGTTATAGTATGTTGTCTGATTTTTAAGGCCGAGACCCAAGGGACTAATGGAATTGGAAAATGTATTGTTCTCTGCATAATAAAATTGTTGACCTTTGTTGATTGAGGCAACATATTGCTTAGCTTCTGAATGCTTCGCTTTATTGCCGCCACAACTCGCCACATCAGGGATCGCGATCGCAGCAACTATCACAGAAAGTATTATACCCAAAGGAAAATACAGAAAAGTTATTTTCAGTAACGTTACTGCCACAGATTTACGTTTTTTTATTGGCAACAAATCTGGCTGATAATTTTTGGCGACAGATTTAGGTTCTGTGATGGGCCGATCGGGTTGATAAGTTTTTACCAAAGCTTCCGATTTTTGGTTAATTTGGTTTAGTTCAGGCTTTTCTTCGAGTTGCATAGTTGTTCTCCAAATGTTTGACACGAGAAGTTTTTAGACGATGATTTGTCTTAGGAGATGTGCGAGATTCGGCTTTGAGGTAGCGCCTCTTTGACCTTGGATCGAGGATTTGCCAACCTGGTCGATCGCCCTTTCTACCATATTTCTATTAAATCACGTCACTATTTGAGAACATGAGTGAGTTCTCATCGACTTCTCATCGACTTTGATCCCCCCTAGCCCCCCTTCTTAAGGGGGGGACTGGAAGCGCTCTCAAAGTCCCCCTTCTTAAGGGGGGGACTGGAAGCGCTCTCAAAGTCCCCCTTCTTAAGGGGGATTTAGGGGGATCTAGACGATCGGGAAAAACGAGATTTCTCAAGGTTTTTAGTCTTAAGTAAACACCAATTCGATCTTCGCAAGGCTCGTGGCGTAAGTCTTGTAAGAATTATTTGCCATTTAGTCGATCGCGAAAATATTCCTCATACAAGCGACATCTCGGAATACAATGATTTCCATCCAACTTCACCAGCCCCATACTATTTAACTTAAACCCCAATTCTGACTTCAATCGCACAGGCTGGGAAACACTCGTCACCTCCCTCATCCCCTCCATTAATTCCCCATATTTCTCTAAATTCCACAAATGTCTGCGCAAATGATCGCTGTAAATTCCGGCTTCAGTTGCCGATTCTTTGACTAACCGATCTAAAGTCACATCTTGACGCGAGATATGATACATTCCCAGCCGCACTAAATAAGGATTTCCGCCCACTAAACCCATCAATTCTGCAACTTCAGCAGCACTCCAATTCAATCCGTGCCGTTTTGCCAAATCTTGCACTTGCTGCACATTAAACTCCGGCAATTCAATCGGTAATCCCACATTAAACGGCGATTTATTCACATCCAGTGGAATATATACTTCCGTAGAATGCACCACAATCAAGCGAAACTTTTTCCAAATATCGCGGCGTTTTGCTTCTTCGTGCAAAGCTCGCAATAACCCAAAAAAGTCATCGGCAATTTCCGGGGATTCAAATAGGCGATCGCTCTCATCCAAACCTAATGTCAGAGGCGGTGAAGATTCTGACAGCAAATACTGTTCAAAGTAAGCTTTGCAGCACTGATTACTACCAATCAAATCTGCTAATTCCCAACACTTAGGCAACTGTTCCAGCATTCCTAATTCTTGACCAATGCTAGCACAAAACCACTGCAAAAAAGTATCTGAATTAGCGAATACTCTCCTATTTGCTAGTTGAAAACTCAGCGCCACCGTGCGAGAACCTTGCTGTTCTGCATGATGCAAAATTCTCGCCATTAAAGAAGTTTTGCCCATCTGTCTCGGAGCTTTAATGCGAATCAGCGCTCCCGGTTGGCTGATGGTTTCATAACAGCGAGATTCGATGGGAGGGCGATCGATATAGAAACTAGAAACTAAATCTACTTGTCCTCCCGGCAATTCTGGCGCTGCGGCTGGCAAGGGTTGAATTATTGACTGTTTTATGCTAGGAATTGCGCTCAAATTGACAGCTAATTCATGGTTTGGGTTGGATTGGGCGATCGCAATTTTTGCAGATTTTGGCAACACCTCATCGGGCGGGGATTCCAGCTCAAAATCGGCTATATCGCGCCATTCCTGACCCAATCCGCGACAAATTTCGATGAAATTGGCATAATCCACAGGTTTGCCATTCAGGAAATGGCTGACAGTAGATTGGGCTATCCCCAAATCCTCCGCCAAGATTTTCTGACTGGGGAAGCCATTTCTCAGGAGAGACGATTTAACTGCGGGAATGTACTGGAGACGCAGCCTGAGCGATCGAGCCATTGCTTATAACGATCGAGACACTAAAACCATCATAAATGCCAAGCGTCCCAAAGTCGATGAAAAGTCGATGAATTCTCGAATAACTCACTCGCCAACTCAAATAGCCACCTGATTAGATAAGAAATAACAAGGTTGAATCACATCAAAACGAGGTAAAAGCATTGTGCATTCTATCCTAATTTGGTCGCTGGCGTTAGCCACTAATCAACCCGGTTTCGCTTTCACACCGCCTATTTTTTGGTTGCTGCTAGGTGTTGTACTAAGTGCGATCGATCTATTTATCCAAAAAACCCAGCCCCAAAAATACAGGTTTTACCTGCTGATGATGGGCGCTGCTGCTCTAATTTCATCGTTTATTTTGTGGAGAGGAGCGGTAGCATTTCAGTTTAGTTGGGCGAACGTAATGTATGAAGATTTTGACTGGCAGATATTCTACTGGATGGGGATATCTCTCGCCCTAAGTATCTGGATTCGACCGATTTTCATTGTTCGCAAAAAGTTTGTGATTCCCGAAGCAACGGAAGCGACAACTATCTCCGAAATTTTCCCAGGAGAAACTGGAATGGTGATTTATGAAGGTGCTTCTTGGAAAGCCCGCAATGAAGATTCCCAAGGAATCGCACCCAGACAAAAAGTTTACGTTTTGCGCCGCGAAGGAAACACGCTGATTGTTGTACCTGACAAATTAATTCACATCAACAACTAAACCTTTGTAGCCACATCAAGTCAACTAAGAGGGCGGGCACGGGGGCACCGCCCCTACCAACTGTTAATTATTTACCAGGAGATTCACTATGTATCAGTATTTTTTGATGGTGTTGTTTGCAATCACCGGTGTATCCTTAGCCAGCAGTGTTAAAATTGTCCGTCAAGGAGATGAAGCCTTAGTTGAAATTTTCGGAAAGTACGATCGCAAAAAACTCGAACCTGGTTTGACATTTCTGATTCCGTTTGTCGAAACAGTCGCCTATAAACAAACTCTGCGCGAGCAAATGTTAAAACTACCACCGCAACAATGCACAACTAGCGATCGGGTTTCCATCACCCTTGAATTTATTGTGTACTGGCGAATCATTGACTTAGAAAAAGCTTCTTACAAGGTGCAGAATCTCAAGGAAGCGATGCTAAATATGCTGATTCTTTCAATTCGGACTCAGATTGCTAAATTAACTGTCGAGGAACTTCATACAGCTCGTCATCAACTCAATAATACTTTAGTGGAGGAGTTGGATACAACCACCGATCCGTGGGGTGTGAAGTTTACGAGGGTGGAATTGCGCGATTTTGCGATCGGCACTAAAGCGATTAAACCAGAATATTCCGACAAAAAAGAAGCACAAAAGTTGCGATATTAGGGATTAGTATTTACTCATTTTCCTCGTTACCAGGCTCTGCCTGGTAACGCAGATCCAGAGGCTCTGCCTCACTGAATTTAATTCGCCTTGTATATACCCTTTAAGGAGACAAAACCATGACTAAAAATCAAGAATCTATTATTGATAAGGCAGTTTATGGCGGTTGCGGATGCTTATTGTTTATAATCTGCATTGGAGTAGCTCCCGCATTTGTTTTGCCAATATTTCTGAATTCTACCAATACAAGCAAGCAAAGGGAAGGCAAAGAGTATGTTGCTGCACTGAACAAAGGTCAGCAAGCATATTTTGCGGAAAAAAGTGTTTTTAGCACTTCTGTTAATGCTTTAGGAGTTGGTATTAAAACAGAAACAACTAACTTTAAATATTCAGTCAGCACCACTAAAAAAACAGCATTTAATTATGGAATACCCAAGCAACCACAACTTAGGAGTGATGTCGGCGGTGTCTTTGTAGTTCCTGCTAAAGAAGTTGAGCCAAATGCTGCTAAGAATGAAATAAAGACAATATCCATATTGTGCCAAGCTGATTCTATCGGTACAATTAAACCAGCAGAACCTACTTATCAAAATGGTAAAATTGCTTGCGGCAAAGGCACAACAAAAGTGACAAAATAATCTAAGTATATGCCAGATTATTCCTCGTTACCAGGCTCTTCCTGGTAACGCAGTTCCAGAGGCTCTGCCTCGCTGAATTTAATTCGCCTTGTATATACCCTTTAAGGAGACAAAACCATGACTAAAAATCAAGAATCAATTTTTAGTAATGCAACTTATGGCGGTTGCGGATGCTTATTGCTTTTAATGGTGATTGGAGTAATTTGTGCGATCACTTTGCCATATTCTATTCAGATATCAATTCCAAGTCAGGCTAGGACGGCAAAGCAATCGGAAGCGAAACTGTATGTTAGCTCAATGAACAAATTTCAGCAAGCATATTTTGCAGAAAAAAGTGTTTTTAGCACTTCTGTTGATGCTTTGGGAATTGGCATTAAAACCGAGACCACAAATTACAAATATTCAGTTCGTGCTACAAAGCAAGCTGGTTTTAATTATGGAGTCTCTAAAAAACCGGAGCTTAAAAGTTATATTGGAGGTGTCTTTGTAATACGAGCTAAGTCAAATAATGGCGAGGCTGAAATCAGAACAGAAAGTATCCTCTGTAGCGCTGACGAACTCGGTACAATTCGCCCCCTACCTCCAAAAATTCAAAATAGTAGATTAGTTTGCGGAACGGGGACAACAGCAGTGACCAAATAATCTAACTAGAGGCAAGCTTATGACAGTCGATTACCAATACCAAATCGGCGGCAGTCTCCCGCAAGATGCACCTACTTATGTAGTGCGACAAGCTGACTCGGAACTTTATCAAGCCCTGAAAGCTGGAGAGTTTTGTTACGTGCTCAATTCCCGACAAATGGGCAAATCTAGTTTGCTGGTGCGAACTGTACAAAAGCTCTCGGCTGATGGCATTGCTTGTGCTACGATCGACCTTTCGGATATTGGCAATCAGCAAGTTTCCCTCGATAAATGGTACGGTGGCGTCGCTTACAAGCTTTTGTGCAATTTCAACCTGTTTAACCCCGTCGAGTTTATGACTTGGTGGCGAGACAGAGAATTGATGTCGCCAGTCCAACGTTTAGGAGAGTTAATTGAAGAATTATTGCTAGTCAAAATTCCTCAAAACATTGTCATTTTCATCGATGAAATTGATAGCATTCTCAGTTTCAAAGAATCGCTAGATGACTTTTTTGCCTTGATTCGGTCTTGCTATAACAAACGCGCTCACAAATCAGAATACCAGCGCTTAACATTTGCTTTGCTGGGAGTTGCTACGCCATCAGATTTAATGAGTGATGCAACTCGCACGCCGTTTAATATTGGTCTAGCTATTGAACTTCAGGGTTTTAAGTTACACGAATCTTTGCCTTTAGTCAAGGGGCTTGAGGGTAAAGTTGACAATCCTCAAGCAGTTTTACAAGAGATTTTGGAGTGGACGGGCGGACAGCCGTTTCTGACTCAAAAGTTGTGTAAACTGATAGTTCAAGGGAAAGAAGAAGAACCCCCCCCTACCCCCCCCAAGGGGGGAAATAAGAAGGAAGAAGGAGCAAAGTTGTTGATTAGGGAGATTGTGCAATCTCAGATTATTGATAATTGGGAAGCTGCTGATGAGCCAGTGCATTTGAAAACAATTCGCGATCGCCTCCTCAGAAATCAGCACCGTGCCAGCAGGTTATTAGGATTATATCAAAAAATACTAGCACTCTCAGGTCAAGGAGAAATTTGTAGGGGTAGTGCCCCCGTGCCTACCCCTGCCCCCGTGCCCGCCCTGGCAGAGGGGATCGACGCCGACGATACTTCCGAACAAACTGAATTGCGACTCAGCGGATTAGTAGTAAAACGCGGCGAAAAATTAACCGTATCTAACCGAATTTACGCAGCAATATTCAACCAAAAATGGGTTGAAAAAGCACTAGGAGACTTGCGCCCCTATGCTGAATCGCTAACAGCATGGATAGTATCAAATTGTCAAGATGAATCTCGATTGTTGCGCGGTCAAGCATTGGAAGATGCGCGAGAATGGGCTGCTGGTAAAAGCTTGAGCACCCAAGATTATCAGTTTTTAGCAGCTAGCCAAGAGGCTGAATTTGCCCAATTGCGCGATCGCGAAGAACAAACTCAAGCAGAAATAGAATTATTGCGTCGGGAAAATCAGTTATTAGAACAACTAACCGCAGAGCAAAAACTGAGAAAAGCTACTCAACTTAAACTCTGGCGTGAAGAACGACTGAAAGTACAAATTTTCACGGTAAGTTCAGCATTACTGATTTCAATCTTACTTGTTGCTTTTTGGATAAAACCATCAATTGAGGAAAGAAACAACAAAATCCTGACTCTCAGTTTGTTTTCCGAAACCCTATTGGCAGCCGACAAAAAACCGGAAGCTTTAATAGAAAGCCTTCGGGCTGTCAAAGAAATGAGGGGTTCGCTCGGAGTGACATCAGATATCCAACTCCGGGTTTTGACTGCACTAGAACAAGTAGTTTACAGTTTTAATCAGCGCATAATTTTTCCCACTTCAACCACTAAGTTAGGTTTGGTTACTTTCAGCCCAGACAGTCAAATGCTGGCAATACCTAGCGACGATAACACGATTAAAATTTGGTATGTCAACGGCAGTTTAAAAGCTATATTAAAAAGCAATAGCGCTAAAATTAGAAGCATAAGTTTTAGCGCCGATAGTCAGAGGCTGATTTCAGTGAGCGATGATAATCTAGTTAAATCTTGGCAAGTTGACGGCAAGTTGATTCAAATTAATCCAGGGCAATCTGACCAATTGACTAAGGTAAATAATCAGAGAACTTTGCCTAGAGTTTTGAGTTTATATGGCGCAATGTTTGCCACCGCAAATAACGATAAAACTGCCAGCATTTGGAGCAAAGACGGTAAACTGCTGAGTATTTTTAAACATCCCAGCCAAGTTACAAATATTAGTTTTAGTCCCGATCGCCAAATGCTGGTATCGTCGAGTGCAGACAAAATGGTGAGGCTCTGGAAAATTGATGGTACATTGCTCAAAACTTTAAAGGGACACAAGAGTGCGGTGGGGAGTGCGAGTTTTAGTCCCGATGGCAGGGCGATCGCCAGTGCGAGTGCTGATGGTACGGTGATATTGTGGAATTTGAATGTGGATGATTTGCTGGCGCAGGGTTGCAATTTAACTCGCCATTATGTTCAGGTTAAGTCTTTGGTTAATCAAAGCGATCGCCATTTATGCGACGGAATTAGCGATCGAGAAAAAGTGCGATCGCCTGAATATTAATCGATCGCCATAAGTACGCCAAAAATAGTTAAACTTGGTAGCACATAATAGGTAATAGGTCAGCCCCATCGGTGTATTCTATCCTCGAACAAAAATATCAGCGACTGCAAAAAGAGTTAATGGGCGGTGTCGTCGCCCTTGGTGGCATTTTCTGCACTGGTACTCTCTGGTATTGGCTTGTGGAACAATGGTCGTTACTCGATGCGGCTTACATGACCGTATTTACCCTAGCAACAGTGGGCTACGGCGAACTTCATCCCCTCGGTAAACGCGGGCGAATGTTTACCATGTGCCTAATTTTGATGGGTGTTATTGCTATTGGTTTTATTGTTAACCGCTTTACAGAAGCCCTCATTCAAGGATATTTTCAGGAAGGAGCAAGAATTAGGCAACAACGGCGCTTGGTAGATTCTTTGATTGGGCATTACATTCTCTGCGGTTTTGGGCGCACTGGGCGTCAGATTGCTGTGGAATTTCAGGCAGAAAATATCTCTTTTGTGGTGATAGATTCGGCGGTGCAGTCGGTGGAGGCAGCTTTGGCCCTAGGATATACGGCGGTGCAAGGGGATGCCACTCTCGATGAAATTTTGCTGAGTGTGGGAGTCGATCGGGCAATTTGTATCGTAGCAGCTTTGCCTTCGGATGCTGAGAATTTATACACTGTGCTGTCAGCGAAAACCCTGAACCCTAAGATACGGGCGATCGCCCGCGCCACCACAGAAGAAGCAGTACAGAAGTTGCAGCGGGGTGGTGCCGATGCTGTCGTATCCCCCTACATCACTGGGGGAAAGCGGATGGCGGCAGCGGCTTTGCGCCCTCAAGTTATGGATTTTGTAGACGGTGTTTTAACAGGTACTGAGAGTTCTTTTTACATGGAAGAATTTCTGGTAGATCCCAAGAGTTGTGTCTACGTCGGACAAACTTTGAGAGATGCCAAATTGCGATCGCAATCGGGGGCCTTAGTTTTAGCAGTGCGGCGCGCTAGCGGGACTTTGATTGTCGGGCCAACCGGAGAAACCGCGATTTGTGGAGGAGATATGCTGATTTGTTTGGGTACTGCGGAACAATTGCGCGTACTTAATCAAATCCTCAGTCCCTTAAAAGCTCGTCAGACTCGCCCACCAAACCACACGTAAGTCCTAGACAAACCATAGACAAGTCCTAGACAAACCATAGACAAAATAAACGTTCTACAGCTCGTGAATGCTGTATAACCCTTGAAAATAGCTGGTTTTTTGTAAGCCGATGGTGGGATTTGAACCCACGACCGTTCGATTACGAATACTTTGAAAAGTCAATCTGCCACTGAAAGCGATCGCACTCAGTGACAGACACCGTGGGCGTACAAATCAACCCGCGAAAATCAAATAATTTATAACAGCCGAAGGCTGGACAATGTTATGAGCCGAGCCGCCACCAGTAGGCTGATTAGTCGCGGTAGCCACTTGGTTAGTCGCGGTAGCCACTTGGTTAGTCGCAGTAGCCACTTGATTAGTCGCGGTAGCCACTTGGTTAGTCGCAGTAGCCACTTGGTTAGTCGCGGTGGTGACGTTGTTAGTCGCAGTAGCCACTTGGTTAGTCGCGGTGGTGACGTTGTTAGTTGCGGTAGCAGCCACCGAGGTAGCGATGTTTGCTTGCGCACTGAGACTGCCTACTGCTACAGAGAGTCCGTTGACAGCGTTAGGAGTCGCAAACCAATTGTAAGTATGGCTGTGGGGGTTTTGAGTGTGATTGTGCGCATCCTGGACGTGATTGTGAGCGTTTTGAGTGTGATTGTGCGCATCCTGGGCGTGATTGTGCACATCCTGGACGTGATTGTGAGCGTTTTGAGTGTGATTGTGCGCATCCTGGGCGTGATTGTGCACATCCTGGACGTGATTGTGAGCGTTTTGAGTGTGATTGTGTGAAGGTAGTTCACTGGTGTTTAAAACGTGAGATTCGGAACCGAAAAGTTGTCCGATCGCTCGGTTCGTCAATCCCGACCCCAGCCCAGCGCCCACCAGAGTTCGCCCTTGTAAATTAGGCAATCTAAAGTGACTGACTCCCGCGGAATTGGAACCGTTAGTTAGCGCACCCCAAGTAGTTCCAAGAACTTCCCATAATTTTGGATAAGCGGCTATCAAAACTTCACGGCCGTCACACAAGAGCCAGCCGATTGGAGCGCTTGAACCTCCAAAACCAATAACTTCCCCAGTTAATCTTCCGGTATAATTGTTCATTTTATCTATCCCACTGTTTGCGCTTTTTTCAATTTTAGAAAAATCAACCGTTTGCCTCCAACTTCCCTCAATTATCAAATAATCGTTGATTTTTAGTGGCGCATTCCATTTTGGATTAATTTTTACTCCTAATTTAAAATCTCCGCCGACCAACAGTGTTTCATTCATCGTCAAAAAAGGAACTAAGATAGAAACAAAGGTTTCCTCAAATCCCTGGTTTTGGAGTACAACTTCACTTGCGTACTTCCAAGGCTCGTTTCCGTTAGCAGTGTAAAGACCTAGGCTAATTTTTTGACCTTCTGTCTGAACGCGAGCGATCTCCGCCATTTGTTCAGACTGACTAGCTAGGGGTCCGACATCTGGCCAAGAAGCCTCTGCAAGGCTAGTCAAACTAACTGTAACTTTGCAATCTTCAATTACCGTAAGAAATCCCAAAATGTAATCTGTTTCTAAAAACAAGAATTTTGAGTTCAGGGTATTAAAATCTAAGACAGTGACAACGTTGTTACCGTCGGAAGACGTGACTTTTTTGTTGAACCTACCACTGCTTCTTAATGACTGCATTTTGTTTAACTTAAATAAACTTTTCCAGAGTAAGTTGTGTCGCCGTTAGTAGCAACTACCATATCAAGAGGAAAGCTGCTCCATCTAACCGTGCAATTCCCGTTTGTAGTGCCACCTACAGAAGTGGAGCCGACCGAAAAAGTTAATTCCGTTAAATAATTGGCGTTGGTGGGATTTTTTGCCGTGTCAAGTTCAAGAATTCGGATTCTTCGCGCTGCATCAATCAGGGCAATCACTTCGTTACTTGGTGCCGCGTCTCCACCAGTTGGGGCCGCCCAAGTTACACCGCTTAAATAACTTGCTGCGTTAACAGTAACCAGCCCGCCAGCGCCTGCTGAAAAAGTAATAGGGGTAGTAAAAGACCCCGACATAGCTCCTGAAGAATTTATAGTTCTTTCAAGATTTCTGATATTGCTGGGATTTCTAGTGCTGTTTAACTGCTGTGCCAGCAAATAATTTACACACCCGCAAAACCAATCTTCCACTGAAGTGATTCCGGACAGAGTACCGCCGGAGCCGTTTGTAAAAGCTGCCATATATGTTGTATAAAGAAACAAGGAATATCTAAAGTATAGTATGTCTATAACCAGGACAACCAAAGTTTCTCGTAGTTTAAGTACAAATAGCGATGAAAACGGCGAAAATTTTGAAGCACCGCAAGATGCCTCGGACATACTTGACATAGACACTGAAATCGGTAGACAGGGAACAACTGGTACACCCCGTCGCTCGCCAACGGGGGGAGGAATAGATTTAAGGAAAGGGCCTGATCTACAAAAACCGCGATCACCAACACGAGGGCCTGGAATTGGAATCGAAATAGGCAAATCAGAAGCAGGAAACCTGGGGATTGGGGTCGAAATCCCAATCCCTGTCCCGGCTCCAATTAGCGCTCGTGGAAAAATTGCGATCGACCCTGCTACTGGCAAAATTCGCGGAGGTGGGCTTGGAATTGCGATCGGCAAAGGCCCGCTTGGAGCCAAAATCGATATAGGGCGGGACACCCCAAGAGAAAGCGAAAAACTTGGTTGCTTTCATTACCTTACAATTTCAATCGGACCCTTTTCTCATACTTTTGGAAAAAATGAATGCGAACCTAAAGAGGACAAAAAAGAGCCTCCAACGCCCATAATACCAACTCCTGCTATACCACCAATTTTACTCCCCGATCCTTCCTATCCTAACTTTAAAAGCACTTGCAAGTATTGGGTCAGAAGAAAGTTTAAATACTTTAATTTTATGGATACACCTGCAATGATCATCAAGCCTAGCACCGGAGGTGACTATACAGATCCCGACTCTTTTTCAAGGTATGCTCAGGCTATACCTGAAAACCACACAGTCATCAAAATTCCAGGTAGAACAGTTTATTACGTGTTAGCAGGCGACAACGGCCGAACAATATTAACGGATGATCCTATTAATAGCCCCTTTGTTAACGAAATCATTTGTAGCAGTGCTTATTATAACGTTACAACTCCCTATTCGGGGACAATTCTTAGTGATTGTGATAAAACCAGAGTAAGGTATATTCGACAAAAGACAAATGGTGTTTTTGGTGATTGGGTAATCGCTTCTACCGAAAAAAATGAGCTAGAAAGCGTGTGTCCTCCTTCTCCCCCTCCCCCTCCCTTCTCCCCCTCAATCCCTAACCCACAACCAACTAAGAAAAAAATGAACGACTGCTGCGAAGTAACAAAAGCCTTGCAACTAGAAACCCTTAGAATGCTGGGTCGGCAAGTTGTCAACGGCAAACTACAGCCAATAACCAACGTAAAAGGCTTTTTAGGGGAAGAAATCGCAAGAATCGAAACTCCAATAAAAGACCCCACAAAACCTAAAACGATTAAACTTAAGTTTAATTCAATTTACGATTTGCTAGTTTATTGTTTAAAACAATCAAACAATCTTGATACAGCCTTAGACCCCCAATCCTATAAACCAGCGGAGGGAAATCTTCAAAACCCTGAATACCAACGAGACACAAAACACTCTTTGACTAACAATCGTCAGCCCGGCGATGATGCTTCTGGAAGAAGACGCGAGTTTAAAATCAACAAGGATAAAGAAGTAATTTTTCGTGGTTTTTTGCAGGAGCAAAGATATATTTTTGAAGCTATAAAACGATTTGAGTACCTTTTTCCTTACGGTGAATTTTCCAACTTCAAGATAGACAAATCGCTAATTGTACCGTCTACTCAAAAAGCTGAAATACAAGTTCACAATACTTTTCACGCTTTTGAGGTACTTTTTCAATATCTAAATTCTTCCCTTGGGAACCCAAGAGAAGAAATTCACATTGGTGACACAAACCCAGGAAAAAAAGGAAGTCAGCCAATTACGTTCACGCCGTTTAGTGTTTCCCATTTGATGCGCGAAGTTTTCAAATATCTTGTCGATTTAGAGGGTGACCAAGATTCACAATTAAATTTAGCCCTGCGAGATTTTCGGACAAACCTAGCAAATCGAGTTCAGATAATCCAAATACACGAGATGACAAAAGCCCTGTTTGAAGACACGGGAATGGTGGAACAACAAGATTTTGTTACCGTCAAACTAGAAGGCGATCCGTATGCTGGAAACTTTAAAAACGGAGAATTTTTGCCCAGCGAAGAACTTGACGAAAACACAGAGGAGGCGACAGAAAAATTGCTTGCTGCTACCTTGCAAAATTTTGAAATGCAAGTCAAGGTACTTCGGCGTGACAATAAAAAAGACCCTAACGACTTAAGAGATGTCATAATAGAGCTCTACAATAAACTCGTTGAGCAATCAGGCGGTACTGCGGGAGGGGACGATTTAATCAAAAAAGAACTGGAAAAAGCTAAATTTAACGTTGAACTAGATGGGGCTTTAACCAGAGTTAACGTGAAAAAAGCTCAAGCAACATCAAGCTATAAAACACGCAAAAAAAGAAGGTAAAAATCATGGATTTGACTCAACCCTATCTACCACAGTCTTGGGTAAACGGCCAGGGTTTAAACGAGGTAGTAGAATCTGTTAAAGACTTTTTCGGAGGAGTCATTAACACAGCTACAAAAGTGTGGGACAACTTTCAAAAATACATACGCGGGAAGGAAATAGGAAATATTTTCGCGCCCGGAGTTAAAGTAAATTTTGGTGATTGGTTGGACGCAGATCCGCTAGGAGCTTTCGCGGGGGGGTTGGCTGTAGGCTTGCAGTGGGTTGTTGAATTTTTTGTTACCGGTGCTGCGCTTAAGGGAGTCTCCGCCTTTCTTAAAGGAGGTGGTTTAATAATGCGCGTAGGTGGAAAAGTTACGGGAATGTTTAATAGAGTCCGCCCGATTATTCAGTTAGCAAAAGGCAAAATTCTTCAAAAATTAGGGTTAGGACAAATGGTACGTTGGGGGGTTGGTGCAACTCAAAGAATTTGGAATTTTGACTGGAATCAGTCTGACATGAAAATCAGAAAACAACAGCAACAACTGTTGGAAAACTTAGCTCCTCAATGGGGCGAAGCAATTGGCTCAATCCTTGGTACTTTTTGTGGATTTAGCTTAGGAAGATTAGCCCAAGCCAATCAACACAAAATAATTAGATTCAATCCCAACGTCATGGCAAAATTACAAGAATTAAAGTTAAACAGCTTTGACGAGGATTCAGATTTGTGGGAGGAATCTGTAGAAAACCTCAAGTCTGCTGTTAACGCCTCCACCAGAGTAGCGTCACAGTTATTAGGTTTAGAAGCTTTTCTTAATATTAGAAAAATTATCCGAGGAGGGGCTAAATTAATCGACCTCAAGGCAATATTTCCCAATGCCGGAAAGTGGCTAGAATCTTGGGGTGAGGAAGAAAGAGAGCCTTGGAGTTTTGCCAAAAAACAGGAAGCCTTTGTCGAAAAATTCCCGGAAGGTTGGAAACGTGAAACGACAGAAGAAGGAATAGAGGCGTTTCAAGACGCTTGCGCAGAGTCTTTGATTAAAGTTTCTTACGCTTTGTAAGCAGGTAAAATATGGCTAATTACAGTGGAGTTTCCAGAATTCTCAGTTCTTACCTCGATCAGGAAAACGGTTCTGAAACAGCCAAAACTCCAGACAATTTTGGGGCAGACATTTTTATTGACGACTTTGAAGACGAATTTCCCATGGGCGATTCCGCCGACACTGAAGGCTGGACACCGGAATCTAGGCGTGCTAACGAAGGAAGACCCTGGGGTGGCAAGTTTGGCAATCGCCCAAAAGTCCACGAAGTTAACCAGCCAGTAAAGGCTCAAGAGCGCGGATGGCGGTTACTAGACCTCCATCCTAACCGCAACCACAAGGAAGAGTATTACAGGTTAGCTGGCACTCCAGCAGAACTAAGAATCTTGCTTCAATTAGTTCGCGCTACTCGCGAAATGGTTGGCAAAAATATTAATTTTGAGGATTGGTTTGAACAGTGGGAGAAGGGTTTTCCTGATGCCAAAGAGCAGCGAAATGGAAATTTTTTGCTAACCGGGGACAAGCAGTGGGACAGGATTAAAAAGCCAGAATCGCGACCAAGGTTTAAGGAGTGGACAACTTCACAGCAGCGAATAGACTGGGGTTTCCGAATAATTGAATATTGGCGCGATCGTAGCAGCGAGTCAGACTCAGTGGTTTTAAGTGGGACGGATCTACAACTGGTAAATCACGTAATTCAAATTGAATATGAAGGAGGAGGAAGCCAACAATCTGCCAGCAGTGATACGATTAGATATTCGGGAATTCCTGAAATTACCTTATATTTTAAAGGAGTAGATAAAGCGTTACCAAAAAATAGGCAAAGAGTGAAAGGCGAAAAATCATTTAGATTTATAGGGTACACAGACAACCCTATAATAGCACAAAAAAGACGTGATTTAGAATTGATTACACAAACTGATATTAGCCGAATAGGAACTAAAATCCGTTCTGTATTTAAAACTAAACCTCCTTACGTTTGGGCGAAAGGCAAGGATCAAGTAATTTATCACGATTGGCAACAAGGTTACAACTTAAATGTTTACGCATTGAATCATACTGAGGGCGAACGACTAATACTAGCAATTTTAAGCATTCAAAACCACACAATAGACGAAACTTTTTTAAAATATAGCGAAGCTAAAAATGTTACAAAAGCTTACCCGCCAACAACCGAAATCCAGGTAATGGGACAAACTCAAGAAATCCCTGAGCGCCTACCTAAGAGCAAGGTAAGCTTCGATCGCGCGACGCTTTACTTGCCAACGCTCAAACAGACTTTAGTAATCGCTTAACGTATGTTGAGCAGATTGTATGTGTGGCTTTGTGCAACCCTATAGGGTTGTGCAGTATATTTACCCCTTAAAAACCCTCAAACTACCACTACAGTGGAATCTGTACGCTACCAAGGCAATCTTTTATGCCCAAGTCAGCTCACCAGGTTGAAACAGCAGGAACGGGTAAACTTATCATGAGTTTGCCCGACGGAAAATACGACGCTACTATTGGTCCCATTGTAGGCATTACCAAGCTTACGGGTGCCGCGCCTCCCGGCAGCTTCAGTGAAACTTCCGTCAATGGCGTCCGAAAGGGAATGTTGGGCAGTGTCAGAATTTCTTACAAGGTCGGAACTAAAATCAAACGAACCCGTTTGCTGTGTTCACTTGAAAAGCTAGACACTTGTGTAACGGAATTACCCGGAAAAGCTTACGGAGGCGGGACTATCACTTCTGCTATATTTCCAGTTCGTCGGAGGCTTAGGTAATGGTAGCTCTTAAAAGAATGAAGGTGACCACAAGTGCTGGTGCTGGAGGGACAAAGAGTTATTATTTTATGTCAAATCCGCTTCTTTATGCTCAGATTGGCGCCGACGTTGGAATTTCTCTGGCTCCTAATACAGAAGGGCAAGTCATCCACAGGGTTCAAGACCTGTTGTTGTACGGAGTCCTAGAGTCCCTAGTGGTCCGAACAGGTACGACGGCATTAAATCGCAAAAGTACAAAAATTTTGTGTGCAGTTGACAAGGTAGCAGATGCGGAGAAAAATTTAAATGGAAAAATAATCCCTCAAGGTGTAATTACTTCAATTAGCGCCGATCTCAAAGCTCAAAATTATTTACCATAAGAAAATATGCCCAAAGGATTGGTTTTTGTTGGTGGAGACAATATTAACTACGGATTTGTCAGTAGCGCCAAAATCTACACCCCAGGATTACAAACAGCTACCGGATTAAAGCCCGTAAGTTTGCCTGATACAACAAGTGGGGTTAACGTTCCTTGGAGATTAGAAGATTTATTGCAGGCAGGTGAACTAAAAACAGTAACAGTTGTACTAGACGATGGTGCTGGCAAGCGAACAAACAGAAACCTTTATATTACTAAAGGTTCCGTTGCAACGTTTCGCAAACCTAGTACCGAAGGTGGATTAATAGGTCAAACTATAGACTCAAAAAAAGTTTTGAGTGCTTCCATTCCCCGTAAAGCTTCTTTTGCCCTAGGATAATGCCTTTATCTTCTGTTCCGGTTTATAAAGAAACTTTGTTGTTAGGTCTAGAGTCTTACAAAATACCTGTTCTGTTTTCGGGGACAGTAATTATTGTAGAGCCTAAATTTAACAATAATTTTATCAAATCTTTCGCGGGTTATCTCATACCCGTCGTGTCAGCCGAAATGGGAGAAATTCAAGGTTCTTGGCGAAAAAGCTGGGTAAATCAAAAACAATTCATCAATTTCTCGATTCCGTATTTTCCATCAACTTATGAACTGCATTTTAAAGCAGGTTATTTTTTGAGAGGGAGAACTTTTGAGCTAAACATTTGGGAGCTAACATAATGGATATTTCTACGGCAAATTGGTACAACAATTTAGGAACCACGATCCAAGTTGCTTTTAATACGACAGCAATGTCTAATTTAACGCCTTCTCAAGTAATTTTTGGTGCAGCCGTTGCGTACCGAAAAGCACAAGAGGATTACAACAACGGCACGTCTGTTGGCGTGGGAGCGTACATAAATTTTACCTCTCCACTTTTAGAGGATGTCGCCCCTTCCCTTGATAACTTTGGCGTTGTTAGCAAGAGCAGCACAATTACGTTACGAGCTAAAACTGTTTATTCGCCAACTACAAAAATCCAGCCTCAAAAATCTGTGACAATCATCTAGCTGTAGTTGAATAAAGATTCAATTACATCTTTATTCAATTACTAAACTACAACAAAACAATTAAAGTCAAAACTCATAACGACTACCTTTAAAGTTTTGTTGGGGCTCACAGAAGTGAAAACAGAAGCTGTTGTCGAAGCGGAATAATTATACGATCTACAAAATTTGTAGTAAAAACGCCTTAAATTTTGTAGATCGTTTTTTCGGGCTTAACTAAAGTCAGTCACCAAAAACACTAAAAAAAATGTCAAAGACAATAGAACTCGTTACAGTAATTAGTTCTTTACTTGGCTTAGTTGTCACTGGATTTTCTCTTTGGAGCGTTGCTCAAGGGGTAATCAAAAGATTGGTGATTATCCACAACAGGTTGACCTCTTTGCGAGGGTTGCTTACCCTTTTGACTAGCAGAATGAACGACCTGGAAAGGTTCATGGTAACTCACCACGACTACCATGTTCCTGGCGTTGTTTGCGAAGTAGAGGAAAGTTTTTCTTTGCAGTACGAAGACGAAGATACGGGGTTTTAAAAGTGGACAGACAAAGTTACCGAGCCGTAGTTCTTATAATTTCTTCCTGTGCTGTAGTTCTTAGTTTTGGGACGCTGGCAATTACTCTAAAAACTGGGTCAGTACCAGAGGGGATTGCGCCAATAATAGTTTCCACTTTCGGGATTCTAGGAAGCCTTTTAGTCCCTGTTCCTAATCAAAAACCACGAGAATAATATGCACCGATTAAGTTTTACCCTTCCACTTGCTGATTCCCCAGACCTGATTTTTGGAAACTTAAAACTAACCTACCCAGACGGTCACGCGATCGACTACCTAGCAACTTCGGGGTGTGCCGGCTGGCAGAGACCGAAAGACCAGTCAGCCAGAGCACGCGGCCCGATTCCAGCAGGGGAATACGAAATTCCAACTACACCCTACTGGCTGGGTCTATGCGTTCCAATTGCCAGAGAATTTGATTTCCCTCGCGGCGCACCCGCGAAACTACCCAGTTTCGCCAAACTCAGTTGTCTCCACGACTGGTAACAGCACTGGCATTTACATCCATCAAGTCAGCTAATTCAGAACTTGTGATCAAGTAGCCTTTAGTGGCAACTTCATCAGCTATATGCAAGGTTTCGATGAGGTTTCGGAGGTCCTGAACCCTCACCTCGCGGGGCAAGTTCTCCAGAGTATCGGCAGTAGAATCGATCATGGCAGCATTGGAGATGAGAAGGTCAGAAGTTATGACATAGGATTCTATCGTTTTGTTACCAATTGTTTCCGTTTCATCTGAAACATTTGTGTTTTCCGACTGTAGGGGCAGTGCCCCCGTGCCTGCCCCTGTGCTCGCCCTGGCCCCGTCTGCTGTTGCTTTGTGTTGTTGCAGTTCGGGAACGAGATTCTGCGAAAAGCTGCGGGCGATTTCGTCGCATCTATCGTTATAGAAATCGCCGGAGTGACCCCGGACGTGTTCCCACTTCACTTGCCGGGAATTCAGCTTGTCTAGCAGGTGCCAGAGGTCTTGATTGACGACATCTTTGCCTGTGGAAGTTTTCCAGCCTTTGTTTTTCCAGCCTTGAATCCATTTGGTGATACCGTTTTTAACATACTCGCTGTCAGTGTAAAGAGTGACTGCTTCGGTTTGACCGGAATTGGCAAAAAACTCCAAGGCAGCGATCGCAGCCTGCATTTCCATGCGGTTATTGGTACTTTGGGACTGTGCACCTCCGAGTTCGTGACAGTTGCCATCGGCGAAGCAAACCACTGCGCCCCAGCCGCCTGGGCCTGGGTTGCCGGAACAAGCGCCGTCTGTATACAAGCTTTTGATTTGCGGAATTGTCATGGGCGAGTTAATCTATTTTTTACAGGTATGTTGTTGCCAGATGTCATAATTTAACAGAATCGCGATCGGACCTAGATGCTATGAAAAATGCCAACTTAAAAATTAAAAAGGTCTGGCTATTTATTTGTCCGTTTTCTTTGTTAATTTTTAATACTTTCGCCCAAGCGCAAACAGTCGTTCCGGCGGCTGACGGTACTGGCACTAATGTGACCCGCACTGACAACCGCTACGATATTGGTGGTGGCAGTTTGTCGGGGGACGGGGCGAATCTGTTTCATAGTTTTCAGAAGTTCGGTATCCCGGAGGGTCAGGTTGCTAATTTTTTGACCAATCCAGGGATTCAAAATATATTAGGTCGCATTTCTGGCGGGGATGCTTCCCTAATTAATGGTTTAATTACTGTCACTGGTGGCAACTCTAATCTTTTTTTAATTAATCCTGCGGGGATTGTGTTTGGTCCCAACGCGAGTTTGAATGTGCCGGCGGCTTTCACTGCGACTACTGCTACTGGGGTTGGTTTGGGTTCTAATTGGTTTAATGCTACGGGCGTAAACGATTTTAGCACGCTAGTTGGTACTACACGCGGGGGATTGAAGGTTGGTTTTTCCACCTAACTCCTGACCCTGTGAGGATTGACGGGGTACTGCGTGAGGAGTTTGGGATTCACTTTGATGCCAATGGTCCTGGTAGCGCGGGTTGTATTGTTTTGCGCAACTTTACTGGCTGGAACTGGTTTTGTGCGCGGCTTCAGGCGATCGCTAAAAGTGGCGTTAAGGCGATCGCTGTTTCGGTGAAATACTAAAAAAACCGTAAAAATAAAAAAGCCGTAGCTTAACAGTTACGGCTTTTTTCGTAATCGTAATCGTAGTCTGTTTCTAGGTAAAACTTCAGAACAGGCAAAAAAACTTTCTTAAGGTTTTGGTTTCGGAGAATAAGAGCCTTTAAATTCTGTAGCAAAATCACGAGCGATCGCCTGCCAATCCGTTTTGTTCCACTCAGCTTCTATTGCCTCAGCAACCTGCTTTTGGACCCAATCCTGAAACTCGTAGCAGTAATCGGACCCGTCGGGGTCGAAAGACTCCCAAACGAAATCGTTTCGCTGGATAAAAACCAGCTTAAGTCCTTCTTCTTCTTTTTTTAGTTTTAGCCAAGATTCCAAAAGTTCATCGTAGTTTAAATCGACCACCTTTTTTTCCAAACTCTAATTTACGAATTATAATTCTGGAACCGCAATTTTGTTAACAACCCCAGCGTAATTTCTGAAAACTACTTCTGGAGAATTGCCAGCCCACAGTGCTACCTGAGTAGCGGAAATACCTTTTTCCAAGCAAGAAGAAATCCAGGTGTGGCGGGTGTTATATTGTGGTCGGTAAGCTTCTATTTTTTTGTCAGCAGCAAGCTGTCGCACCACCCCCAAGGATTTACCTTTCCCGTACCAGCCGTCTCGCAAGTATTGACGAGTAACTGGTAAACCGTTAGACCTAACGAACACCGACTGCTCATCAGAAACGTCCTCTGACTCCAAAGATGTTAGCAAAGCTTTTAGCTGATTATTGCAGGGAAAAATCCGCATCTCACCTTGCTTTGTGCCACGCTTTCTAACGCTTCCACCTTGACCGATAACAATTGATTCCTCAAAGCTAATTTCAGAAAAGTCGCTCTTTACTGACTTCCATCGAAGCCCTAAAGCTTCCCCGGTTCTACAGCCAGTTAAGAAAAAAAACTTTATTATCAACAAGAGGTCACTAAACTCTGACGAATTTTCAAAGCTGGACAGTATCAAATCTTTTTCAGCCAAACTAAAAGGGTGGATTTGGGGTTTAGATTTTTTACTAAATTTGATTTTAGTTTTCCCTTTTAAAGGGTTTTTCTCCAAAAGTTCCCAGTCACAAGCCCAGTCGCAAGCTGCGTTTAGTTGAACCAAAACTCGCTTGGCTGTATCTACGGTTCGATTACTCAAAAGCCAGTTTTTAACCTTTAGGGCTTCGCAAACAAACTGGTAAGGGCAAGCTAAAAGGTGATTTAGGGTATTTGTGTAGGTACCCTTCCAGGTCGTCGGCGAAACAAAAGGTTTGCGCGACTCGATATACTTTCGGTAAATTTCTGGCAAATTCAAGGACTCCTGGGGGGTGGGGTGGGGGGCAGTAAAAATAGTCTGAAACTTGTACTTTTCTAGGGTGGTATCAAAGCACCCTGTTAAGCGATCGACTTCAATTTGTCTGGCTTTTAACTCTGCAAAGTTTAAATTGTCAGGCGTGTTACTAAGTCCCAAAGAAAAAACCTTTGTTTTACCACAGTAGACTTTTGGTAACACCAGGCTAATTGTTTGACCCCGAACACGGACCTTAACTTGATTTTGCTTACTAGCTTGCTTTCTGGTCATAAAGAAAGCGAGGAGCGACCTCGTAATATTCGCTATTAATTTAAATCTTCACTACTTAAGTCGCTATCTACTTCTTCTTCGGGGTCGTCTTCATCGTACCCCTAACAGTGCAACTATCTTACATTCACCGACTGCCAAAGCAACCGCGCAGATTCGTATCGCTTATCACTCCCTGATTTTGTAATTCCAAAGATTGCTTGAATAGCTGCATTTTGCGACATACCTTTTCGCTTGCAAGCGACAATCACAGATCGCACTTCGGGCGAAAGTGGAGCCATAGGGTCGGGAAAATGCCACCCTACCGGGATAGGATTAAAATCGGTGGAGTCAAGGTGCAGTAAGGATTCCAGGTGGTGAACAGACTGGGGGAGGGGTGGTGGAGAATCGCTAGATACTGGTGGAGCCTCCACCCTAAAATCCACCACCTTTGACTCCACAAATGGAACGATAACCTCGCGCCATTCCCGTGACGAATCAAGTTTTATACGCGCTTTGCCGGAAGCTTTTGGTTGTGTAGACTTACTCAAATCAACATCAGCCAAAAATTCAACTTGCAACATTTTTTGAACCAAATTACTTAGTCCTGAAATACCAAACAAGCAAGTTTGAGTATTGTTGTGAGCAGCAAAGGTTACGGGCATTTCTTGCTTGCGCGATTTGGTAACAGCAAGTCTAGCGAACTCTTTTAAAAGCTCTTCATCTTTGATAAAAGCACCATAAGTAGTGCACTCATCGCAAATTAACGCGATTGCCTTGCCTTCATCCCATAAGCGTTTCCTCCACTCATTTTCCGATATTTCGGATTTCGCAAACTCCGTGTATCTGTTTTTGAGTAATTGCAAGTATCGGCGAATTTCCCGCTCTATTTCTTCCCACAAATGGTAGCTCTCTAATCCCCTCCACTCGGAACGATTGCTATCTGGGTCGAGAACTATTACCCGATACCCTTGTTCCTTTTTGCGCTGAGCTAACAACCGCAAGAACCAGCTTTTGCCACCGCCTTGATTGCCCCATACTAACGCCGTCTGGGAATCGAAAATTTCAACCCAGCGAGCGGAATCAGAGAGCAAAAAGGGGGCACAATCTGATTCTTCTACTTTGCCTTGTTTGGCAATTTCTTCCAGCGTTCCCGGAGTTGCGTGAGGCAAAGCTGGTAAATCCAAAGCGAATTTTTGACTAAAAATATTCTGGGTTTGCGTGAGCAGTGTCGCCTTGTTTAGATCGACTTTAGTCTGCACTTCATCCGCGATATATTGCAAATAGGCAGCAGCTTGAATTTGTTCGCCTTTTAATCGTGCAACATCCCAAATCTGCCTAACAGCCGACACCCAAACCTGTTCTTTTTGGTCTTCACCAGCGAAGTGTAGCGCCGTAGCAAAAGCTCCAACTCCAACAACTGCACCGGCTAGACGTAAAAGACCGGTACCAGGTCTGCGAGACAAAACTTTCTCATTACCAACTAGCCAACACGGACGGGTTCGATCGCCTTTCAATACACACTGAGTATCGACAGGCTGGGTGCCGATACCAACACCCAGCCCCACGACACCAAGCGCTAACAGTAGTAGCAGCTTAATTCGCATATTTTACCGCCAGAAAAAGAGCAAAAATCACGATCGCTCCGACACTTAGCGGCAGAGTGACCGCAGTAATAAATTCGCTAATTAATTGAAAAATTGGCAAAACCAAATCCCAATCGCCACAGATGGCACCCACAACTACTGCAACAGCATCAACCCATGTCAACTCTGGGCGATCGCAGCAATAGGCAATGGCTACCAATCTCAACAAAACAGAACCTAAACCCAAAACTGGAATCAGGCGACCTAAAAGTGTCACGACTAGCGTGCCACCACAAATCAATCCCGCCCTCGCACCATCAACCGCCACATCCGAAAAAAGTTCCCGCCCTTGCTTTGGTTGTGGCTGAATCGGCGGATTGTACCCCATCTCGTTGAAATCAAAATTTGGAGAGTAGATCGGCATCAGCGTGTCCATTATTTCTTCCCAAATAAATTGCTAAAAAATCCACCTATTCTGGATGCAGAAGCAGACGCACTGCCGACAGGTTCACCTTTCCAGTAAGCTTCTTTTTGAGAGACTTGAATTGCCAACTGCTTGTCTAAACTGGCAGACAAGGAAAGTTGTTGCTGGTAAGAAACACCAAGCTCGGTATATTTCGCAGTGATTGCTTTCGACTGAATAGACATCTCCAATAATTCCAATCCCTTCCCCCGCTTGGTTTCGGGAGTTGAGCCCTTTAAGGGGCTCAACTCCCGAAACCAACGCTTTAATAAGGGTTTCAACGGTTGGTCAACAAGAACTA
>NZ_JAHRFC010000189.1:0-2917 GCF_020883015.1 Microcoleus sp. CAWBG640 | reverse complement strand
ATCCTAAACAAAAATTAGTAGCCAAATTTCTCGAAGAAGTCATCCAAGACTGTGGTCCAGAAAATGAAGGAGCAGCCCGTAGAGTTTTGTACTTGCTGACGGATGAAGATGATATCCGTCCTCTGAAAACTCGTGCCGAACTAGCCTTAGATTTAGCCACCTTTGAAGAAGCTGATAAATTAGATTTAGTCTTAGAATTGTTGGTAAAATCTGGTTTAATTTTTCGTTGGACAGAACTGCCAGCCGAGCTTTATCAGCTAGTTCACGACTATCTAGTTGGTTTTATCCGCCAGCAACAGGAATTGGATAAAAAAGCCGAATTTGAGGAACTACGAAAACAACACAAAATTAATAGAGATGTCATCGAACAACTCCGCAAGGAAAAAGAACTAAATGCCCTGCTTTCAGAATCCAGAGACAAACAGCGTCAAGCTAAAGAAAAACAGCATGAGGCTGAAGCAAAACTCTACGAAAATCGCAAATGGCAACTGCGATTAGCAGTGCTGGGAGTGGTAGGATTGACTGGTCTTTCTGGCCTAGCGCTTTATCAAACAAAAGTAGGAGACGAAGCGCGACAACAGGCTGAAAAAGCTCGGACTGATGCCCTAGATTCCGGTTCCCGTGCTCTCGTGCTTTCTAATGAAAAAGACCAAATGGGAATCTTGGAAACCAGTGTGAAAATTGCTAAAGATTCTGTCAATAGTACAGCCTTACCTCTGGATACTAAAAACCAGATTGCAGAAAGACTCAGACGAGCAGTTTCTGGCGTGCAAGAATACAATAGTTTTGAGCAGCACACCAACTTTGTTTTGGATGTGAGTGTCAGTCCAGATGGCAATAAAGTTGCTTCGGCAAGTGCGGACAAAACTGTTAAATTGTGGAGCAAAGAAGGTAAGTTATTAAATACTTTTAATCACAGCGATGGTGTCACGAGTGTTACTTTTAGTCCCGATGGCAAAACCATTGCTACTGGTTGTGGCGATGGCAAAATTAGAATTTGGCAGTTAGATAATAATAAAAAGCCCATGGCCACTTTAGAAGGTCACAAAGATATAGTTACCAGCGTCAGTTTCAGTCCCGACGGCAAAACCATCGCTTCCGGTAGTTACGACAATACTATCAAAATCTGGAACATCCCCAGCCAAAAATTGCTACAAACTTTAACCGGACACAAAGACTTGGTACTTGGTGTCAGATTCAGTCCCGACGGCGAAACAATTGCTTCCGCAAGTGCGGACAAAACTATCAAACTTTGGGAGAGAGAAGGTAAAAGCGATAAATTTAAAACTCTACCCAAAACTTTAAATAAGCATTCTGACATTGTTTACAGTGTCAATTTTAGTCCCAATGGTAAAGAAATAGTCTCGGCAAGTGCGGACACCACAGTCAAAATTTGGAATAGAGAAGGAAAGGAAATTAAGACAATTAAAGGACACAACGAAGAAGTTGTGAGTGCGAGTTTTAGTCGCGATGGCAACAAGATTGTCAGTGGTAGTGCGGATAACACTCTGAAAGTTTGGAGTCGCACCGGCACTTTGCTGAACACTTTTCGAGGACATCAAGATGACGTGAGGGCAGTAACTTTCAGTCGCGATGGCACTATTGTTTCGGCAAGCAAAGACCAAATGGTTAAAAGTTGGAAACCAAACAATACTCCTTTGAATCAAATTTTGGCTGGGCACGGTGACTGGGTGAATAAAGTTAGTTTGAGTTCAGATGGCAAAATAATTGCTTCTGCTAGCAGAGACAAAACTGTGAAACTTTGGCTGGCTAATGGTAGTTTGTTGAGAAGCTTAGTAGGTCACGAAAATTCTGTTAATGGGGTGAGTATTGCGCCGGACAATCGCACCATTGCTTCGGCCAGCGATGACAAAACAGTGAAAGTATGGAGTATAGACGGGAAACTGTTAGATACTCTCCCACACGGCGACATTGTTAACAGCGTGAGTTTTAGTCCTGATGGCAAAATAATTGCCACAGGAAGCGATGATAATAAATTGTACCTTTGGCGTTGGCAGAATGGTCGGGCAACTGCGATCGCCAAACTAGACCACATGAATCAGGTAGTGAGAGTAAGTTTCAGTCCCGACGGTAAAACCATTGCTGCGCTGACAAACGACAAGCCAGAACCCAAAAAAAATCCTTTAAAAGTTGCAGCAACCAAGAAAGTTTACCTGTGGCAAATTAATGGTATGTCGGCAAAATTGCTGACTACTCTCGACCACGACAATAGTGTTAAGGATGTTACTTTCAGTCCTGATGGAAAAACCATTGCTACGGGTTGTGCTGACCAAAAAGTTTACTTGTGGAATTTTGATGGGAAAAAAGCAGTTTTAGCCGAAAAATATAACCATAGTGATAGTGTGGAAAATGTTAGTTTTAGTCCGGACGGGAAGTTAATGGCGGCTGGTGCGGGCAATACTCTTAAATTATGGAATTTTGATGGTCGGAAGGCGACGCTATCTAAGACTTTGGAATCTAGCTATCGGATGTTTAGCGTTACTTTTAGTTCTGATAGTAAAAATCTGGCTTTTGCGATGGATAGAAATGTGGTTCTGTGGCCTGTGGAGAATTTAGAATTGAATCAGATAGTTGCTAAAACTTGTGATTGGTTGGGGGATTATTTGAAGAACAATCAAAATGTGACTGAGGGTGATAAAAAGCTTTGTGTTGGGTTGGGGAATCAGGGTTTAAATCAGGGAAATAAGTAAAATTACTGATAGAAATTTAGTTTTCACTATAAACCTGCGATGGTTCTTAGTAAGGACTTTAGGAACCGAACACAGTTCTCATAAATCTATCTATTGGCTAATCTTTATAGTAAGAAATTTACGGTAAAATTCCAGTAGTCAATTCAACAGCGAGGTAAGCCCGATGGACACCAACTCACAAAATGTCCAACCAGTTCCGCCATTCA
>NZ_JAHRFC010000188.1:0-2954 GCF_020883015.1 Microcoleus sp. CAWBG640 | reverse complement strand
CGGGTTTGTCGCCAAACCCAAAAGCGGTTAACCAAAATTACTGCTACTAATATTAAACCTAAAGTTGACAGCCACCAAAGCATCGGATTCCCCATCGCGTGAACGTCAAAGATTACCTTAGTCGCACCAGTTGGCAGAGGTGGCAAAACAGGGTCTGGTTGTGAATTATTCGTAGCAGTTTTGTAGAAGTAAACGATGGGGCGCAGCATCAGAGGCCAACCGTACCAAGCGGAACAGTAAGGATGAACGCTGGGGCCACTCTTAATCCGCTGGTGATAAGTCAAAATCTCTGTTTGCATCTGCCAGAAATTGGGAGTTGGATTAAAGTGTAGGTGAGGAATCCAAGAGATGCTGTAAACTACAATAGGAATAATAGCTAAACTTAGTCCTACTTCTAAAAAATTGAGTTTCGTCAATTTTTGGACGGGACTTGCCGCCGGAAGCATTGTTGATAATTCCTGGTTTTCCAGTTGTGGTTCTTCTTGATTTTGTTGAGTAAGTTGCACTACCCAAGCGCAGATTAAAATTAAATAAGTTCCCAAAAGAAACCATAAGCCGTTCCATTTAATAGCAGCGGAAGCGCCGAAACTAGCGCCGGATAGCCCTAGCAAAATCCAGCGGTTTTTTCCTTCTGTTTCGACGGATTTTAAAATAAATATTTGACCTAATATTCCAAATAAAACTAGATAAATGTTATTCAGGGCGTACCGAGATTCGACTAAAAATAGACCATCGCAGGCGGCAAATAAAGCAGCAATAAAAGCATAACTACGACGTTTAACGAGCTGATAGGCTAGCGCTCCCACAACTAGGGGAATAAAGGAGCCGGTGAGAGCGTTGAGCCAGCGGTAATCCCAAGGAGAAAGTAGGGAACCAGCCATACTGTTTACGGCGGTTTTTCCGAAGGGAAGGTGAGTGCCGAGCCAGATGCCAACGGCAATTATGTACTGGCTCAGAGGCGGATGAGCATTGAAAAAAGGCGTTTTGGTGAGATAATCGTTGGCAAATTTAGCGTAATAAACCTCGTCAAATACGAAAGTGTTAAATCGCTCTAGTTCCCAAAAACGGAGAGTTAAGGACATGAGGAACACAGCGAGCATTCCCAGGGTAAAAACAAAATTCGATTGGTTGAATAGTTTTTTGTTCGCTTTCATAAAAGGCATTAAAAAGATAGTAGATAGTAGATTTGAGAGTGAGCGAAGCCGAACCATCAGGACACGGCGCGCCGTGTGCATTGGTGTCAACTTAAGCTTTTAGTCCGCCAGTTCTCCCGCTGACCCGGCAGTCCGCCAGGGAATCAATTCCCCCTCTAATAGCGAAAGTCCTCTCCAAGAGGACTGAAGAACTCATTAGTCCTCCCACTCACCCGGCAGTCCGCCAGGGAATCAATTCCCCCTCTAATAGTGAAAGTCCTCTCGAAGAGGACTGAAGAACTCATTAGTCCTCCCACTCACCCGGCAGTCCGCCAGGGAATCAATTCCCTGTCTAATACTGAAAGTCCTCTCAAAGAGGACTGAAGAACTCATTAGTCCTCTTTGAGAGGACTTTCGCTTTGAGGCAGGGGTTTAAACCCCTGCCGGACTATGGGTTGTACGTTAAGTTGACACCAATTGGGATTGGCGTGTCCTCCGTGGCCGTTTTGTGGATGATTATATCCGTTGGTGTTTTGTCGGTGGTTATATCCAAATCGCACTCGCAAGGACAATTTCATCATCCAATTCGGTTGATTTTACCTGTTAGAGCGTATCCGAGGTTTATGAAGTGCAGGAACACGGCACGGTGCGGTGTCCTTACCAAATCGACTATGATACCGATTAACAAGGTCTTGTTGAAGCAGGTATTTATGAATCTCAGGCTGTGGGTTTGGGGGATAACTGTAGGTGCGAGTATCCTGCTAGGACTCCGGGCGGTGGCAGCACCGAGTGTGATGAAAATTAGTCAAGGGCTATCGCAGCAGTCCGGGGGAAACACTGCGGCGGCTAAAAAAGCCTATGATGAGGCAATGCAACTCGATCGCCAAGGAACAGCAGAATCGAAAAGAGGTGCGATCGCAAAATATGAAGAAGCATTAAAGCTGTATCGAGAAGCGGCGGACACTTCAGGACAAGCTGCTATTCTCCTTGCTCTTGGCAGTGTCTACTCAGATTTGGGAGAGAACCAGAAAGCGCTAGAGTATTACAGCCAGTCCCTTCCCCTGAGTCTGGCTGTGGGCGATCGCACACAGGAAGCTACCACCCTCAACAACATCGGCGAAGTCTACTCAGATTTGGGAGAGAAACAGAAAGCGCTAGAGTATTACAACCAGTCCCTTCCCCTGAGTCGCGCCGTAGGCGATCGCACACAGGAAGCTACCACCCTCAACAACATCGGCGAAGTCTACTCACATTTGGGAGAGAAACAGAAAGCGCTAGAGTATTACAACCAGTCCCTTCCCTTGAGTCGCGCAGTAGGCGATCGCAGTGGGGAAGCTACCACCCTCAACAACATCGGCCAAGTCTACTCAGATTTGGGAGAGAAACAGAAAGCGCTAGAGTATTACAACCAGTCCCTTTCCTTGAGTCGCGCCGTAGACGATCGCAGTGGGGAAGCTCGCACCCTCAACAACATCGGCGTAGTCTACTCAAATTTGGGAGAGAAACAGAAAGCGTTAGAGTATTACAGCCAGTCCCTTCCCCTGTTTCGGGCAGTAGGCAATCGCAGGGGGAAGCTATCACCCTCCACAACATCGGCCAAGTCTACTCAGATTTGGGAGAGAAACAGAAAGCACTAGAGTATTACAGCCAATCCCTTCCCCTGAGTCGCGCAGTGGGCAATCGCAAGGGGGAAGCTATCACCCTCAACAACATCGGCTTACTCTACTCAGATTTGGGAGAGAAACAGAAAGCACTAGGAGACGTAGAAGCGGGACGTGCCGTTGTCGCCCTGGCGGCCCGAGCGCCCTCGGAGCTGGTTGT
>NZ_JAHRFC010000187.1:0-3079 GCF_020883015.1 Microcoleus sp. CAWBG640 | reverse complement strand
CACAAAAGCAACTTTGGACAGAATTAGCCACCGCCGAAGAAATTATGGTTTATTGCGGTTCCGGGGTAACAGCTTGCGTGAATTTATTGTCTTTAGAAATAGCCGGAATTCCCAACGCTAAACTTTATCCAGGTAGCTGGAGTGACTGGTGTTCCTATCAATAAGCGACACCAAAAAACTGGGTGCACCTCAGTTTTGCAAATATATTAGTAGGGGCGAAGCATTCCGGCTGTAAATCTCTGGTTATCATTAATAAATTGTCTGCCGGAATGGTATAGCCCTTACAAAATTGGGATGCTCCCAAAAAACTTGTTTGTGTAATAAATCATGATTTGTTAACAGAAATATTGAGGCAGAAACCAGGTTTTTTACACCCTTGCATAAATTCGAGCCTTATTCCTTCCCATCCTCTAAAAATCAAAATAAATGTAAGGTAAACCACCCTCCGGTGCCAACACCCAAACCGCATACAAACAAAGCGGTACTAACATCAACTTCACAGGCCAATTCAACTCCACCTTCAAACCCCGAATTAACGTATAATTCATCAGCATCGCCACCGCCAAGCCCCCCAAAATCCAACTTAACTGCACTCTTTCCAAACCCAGGGCTTCCACATAAACCTTATGTGCAAACTGGACATCAGCAGGATGTCCCCACAAATGGGAAATCACCCATCCAGAGTCTTTCAAATTGGGAAGACGGAAAAATATCCAACTACCAAAAACCATAGCTTGAGTTAACAGCCAACCGATGAAAAAGCCGATCGCATTGTCCCACAAAAAATCTATTCGCAACCGCTTAAACACCACATCCGTCAGCCTATGAACCACCAAAGCCAAACCGTGTAACCCCCCCCACACAATAAATCCCCAAGCCGCACCATGCCAAATTCCAGCCACTAACATGACGATTAACAAATTCAGACAAGTACGCCACAAACTAACCCGCGAACCCCCCAAAGGAAAATACAAATAATTCCGCAGCCAATCTCCCAAAGTCATGTGCCAGCGCCGCCAAAAATCGCCTATGCTAGCACTAAAATAAGGAAAATCAAAATTGGGTGGCAAGTACCAACCCAGCAGCAAAGCAGTACCGCGCGCGATGTCAACATAAGCGCTAAAGTCGAGATAAAGTTGCAACCCGTAAGCAAAAATTGTCAGCCACAAATCTTCGCTTCCCGCCCGCTGCAAGTTAGTAAAACTTAAATCTACATAAATTCCCAAATTATCCGCCACAAGCCCTTTTTTTACTGCACCGGAGGCGATCGCCCACAGTCCCTCTGCAATGCCATCTGCTGTGGGAAATTTCTGGGATTTTAGTTGATAAATTAAGTTATGATACCGAGTAATTGGTCCCGAAATTAATTTGGGAAAAAACAACTTGTAAGCAGCAAAGTGCAGCAGTGAATTTGTCGCAGGTGCACCTCGATACACGTCAATCAAATAAGCAATGCACTCAAAGCAAAAAAAACTCAATCCTAAAGGTGCAATTACGTGGGTTTTTACCCAGTCCGCACTGTCTAAAGCCACGGGTAAATTCAACAAAGTGCCGAGGGAACTTAAGAAAAAAGGCACATACTTAAAACCTAGAAGCAGCAATACATTCAGGGTAATTCCTATGCACAGCAGCAACCAGCGGCGACGGTTCCAAGATTCGTTAGCAATCCGCCAATCCAGAGGTTCCCCGATCGCCATTGCCAAGAAATAATTAAACAGAGTACCTACTAACAGCAGAGGAATGTACCATCTTTGCAGCGAACCATAAAAAATCAGACTCCCAATCACCATGATTGACAGTCGCCACCATCGCAGTGGCACTAACCAATAAACAACTAACAAACTTAGCAAAAATTGGGCGTATTGAAGGGAGATGAAAGTCATGTTCTACAAATAAAACAAATAAGTGTTTGCATATTATTGCTGTATTCTATAACTGCAAAATGCGTTTGACGATCGCACTGGTAGAACTCGGAACTTCTATTTTGACCAAGGAAATTTTGCCACCACAGGCTAAAACCGCAGGTGCTTCCGGTAGTGTTTCGATTTGATAGTCGCCTCCTTTAACGTAGATATCTGGCTTCAGAGTCGCGATCAGTTCAATGGCGGTAGTTTCGGGAAAAATTACTACGGCGTCTACGGCTTTGAGTGCCGCTAAAACTTCGGCTCGCTGTTCTTCTGGTACGATGGGGCGCACTGGTAATCCCGGCTGCTGGGGTTTGAGGGCTTGTACGCTAGCATCACTATTCAATCCCACCACGAGGGATCGCCCCAAGGATGAAGCCTGCTGCAAATAGCGGACGTGCCCTGCGTGTAAGATATCAAAGCAGCCGTTGGTAAACACGAGGGGACGCCACTGAGCCGGATTTGAGGCGATCGCACGAGCAAGTTCTTTCAACCCATAAACACCAGAAATCATTGTTTCCACCAACAGCGAGTTTGAACAGGGATGAACCATCCTACCAGCAAAAGTGAGAAATTGCACTTGCTAAATTGAAAAATTAATTTTTCAATTGCCTAATAATTACTAAGATAATTTGCAGGCAAGAGCTAAAATGAAATTAAAAAACAGACAGAATTTTTGTTGATAAAAAAGCAAGTTAAGTCGGAGAATGTGCAATTATTAAGCCCATCAGTGTAGGTTAAAACTCAAGTAGACATCCGCCTGTTTGACGCAATTAACCAACTAAAATGCCATCTTGATTACCGAGTTTTATGCGATCGAGCCGCTCCACAGACTTGTGGTGCTCTCAGCAAGTCGGTGGGGAGTATCAAAGGTTGCGTCTTTTTTTTCGATCAAAATCACCAACGCTAATTAGTCTGTCGAGCAATTTACCAAGAATTTAGCTAGACAGACGGGAATCCCCACACTATACCGCCTCGGTTAGTGTGGGATGAAAGGCGTGTGAGGTGAGGATTCCATCTGTTCACAATCTCAAAGCATAGCTTTGAGTAGTGGGCGGATGGATGACGAGACCAACAAATCCTGGTAAAATAATACTAACAAAAAACGGCAATTCAATGAAGGCGACATATCAGTACAAGTTCTATCCCGACACTAATCAAAAGCTAGCTCTCAA
>NZ_JAHRFC010000186.1:0-3096 GCF_020883015.1 Microcoleus sp. CAWBG640 | reverse complement strand
CCTGTGGAGTAGACAAACCTCTCAAGAGTCATCTTGAGACTACGATGAATCAGGAAGTTAACACCAAAATTTCTAATGTCCAGCTAAGTCTAGACTTTGGTAATTTTGGGTAGGTTTAACAGAGCGGTTCTGATATTTTGGGCGATCGCACAAAAGTTGGTAATTGCGCTTGAGCGCTGAAGCTACTTAACCAGGGACTACATTATATGACCACACAGATTTCCATGATGCTATGATATGTCAATTTCACAAAAAAGTCAAGTAAAATTGCTGTCATAATCTGCAAAGTTTTCTAAACAAAACAAGGAAAAATCAACCAGAATGGCTCTGATTGCTAACTCATAAGTAAGAACCCATAACTAATAACTATGATTTTAGGTTTCGATCCAGGTAAAGACAAGTGCGGTGTCGCCGTCATGGGTACAGATAATAATATCTCATACCATCAAGTTGTACCCTCAGAAAGTGCAATTTCGACTATTCAATCTCTCTGCGAACAGTTTCCCATTGACTTATTGGTGATGGGAGATCAAACAACTTCTAAGAAATGGAAACAACAACTTACCCAGAGTTTGTCACCTTCCATCGTCATTACTCAGATTGATGAGAGATACAGCAGTTTAGAAGCAAAGGAACGTTACTGGCAAATGTACCCTGCGACGGGACTCAATCGCTTGATTCCGCTGGGGATGCGGACTCCACCGCGACCCGTAGATGATATAGTGGCGATCGTCCTGATTGAACGGTATTTAAATCAGACTGGACTTACGCAACCGATACATTAATTCCGAAAGCTTGGGATGCTATGTTTTCATTGGGTGCATCTCAATGAGTGCAAATATATTCGTAGGGGCGAAGCATGACCGCTGTAAATCTCTGGTTATCCCTAATAAATTGTCTGCGGTCATGCTTCGCCTATGCAAAATCTGGATGAGCCCTTTTCATGGCAACCAATTCACCAGATTATCCACCGTATTAAAATCAAACAAAGATTCCGTTAAACTATCTAACTGAGCGCTGGACAACTGTAAAACTCTAGCTTGGATTGACTCGTCCAAAGTTCCGAGTTTTTGTGTTAGCAAACGCAGCACCAGATTGCTTTTTCCCTGCTGTAAACCCTGCTGTAACCCCTCCTGCAAACCCTGCTGTAACCCCTCCTGCAAACCCTGCTGTAACCCCTCCTGCAAACCCTGCTGTAACCCCTCCTGCAAACCCTGCTGCAACCCCTCCTGCAAACCCTGCTGCAACCCTGCTTCTAAAGCTTCTTCTCTAAACCTCTGTTGATCTTGAAAATAAAACACCTGCGCCTCCAATTCATCTAATTCCTGCCTGCTGAGATTTGTACTGTTAGCAATACTGAAAGCTTGCTGAATTGCTGAATTAGTTTCCAAGGATTCTGGAACCATTTCCAAACTGGGCGCTTCCTTGATAAAATAAATCCACTTGTCAGCCAGAGATTCTAACTCGGCAATAGATTTATTGAATTTCGGTAATTCCACAAAAATTAGAGTCATCACCGGAAACAAATAATCAAAATGTTCTTCCTCTTCCCTAAAAGAAAAGCGAGAAATTACTTTATTCGTGTTATTAAACAAAGTAAAATCAGTAATTGTCAAGGCAATTACCGGGTCTAATTGTAGGTATCCCTTACCAGTCATCAGTTGATTCGCATAGGCTTTCGCGGCATTGTAGGCAATTCTTTTTTCAAAAGCTTTCACATTCAAAACTTGCATTTCGATGACAACAATCGTGCCGTTATCGAGAGTTGCTTTGACATCTAAGTAGCTGTCTTTCAAGCCCATTAATTTTCCGGCTTGATAGGGATCGATAATTTGCAAATCTTGAATAGTGGGATTGCCTTGATAAATCAAGCCATTGAGAAAACTAATCAAAATGGGTTTGCTTTCGGCTGAAGCAAATATTTTTTTAAAGGCAAAATCTGTTCTAGGGTCAATAAAACTCATGGTTTTTAGCTCCTAATTTGTGTTACAACAAGTCCCCAAAGTTTGTAATCTGCCCAGGCGTGGGTTTCTGAGAAATTTCGTATAATTCCTGTGTCACACCCTTGGCGGTTGCTATATATCAAAAAATAGGGGAAATAGAAAATATATTTGATTTCCTTTCCCCCAGTTTCAGGACTAAATTCCTGACTGCTAACCTGTGATTAACTAACCGATGTTAGCTGTTTTTGTTTAACTTCTACCGGGGCACTCAAAGCCTCTTCCAAGTCAGCACAACCCAATTTTTCCTCCAAAATAGCCATCACTTCTCTGCCGAAATCATTGGAATTTCGCTGCCAAGCTTCCAAACAAATTTGACCGAAAAACGAACCCAAAGGCTCAGGATTCCACAGCAATTTTCGTGCTGTCCAAGGCATCAAACTCATCGGGTCATAACCAGGTTGCAAAATCTCCTGTTTAAAGGCGTATTCTTCCAAAATTGTGTGGGGCTGTAACCCGATAAAGAAAATCGCTGGCTCTACTTTGTCCGCTCCAAAAATCCGCTCCAATTCCCGGTGATAAGCAATGGTTTGGCGGATGGTTTCAAAGGTTTCATCCATCACATTAAAGGAGTAGTTTACGGAAACAACATCGTTGAAACCGGCGGCTTTTAAATCGCGGCAATTTTCCAAAACAACTCGTAAGTTATAACCCATACGCATTTTGCGCACTAATTCTTGGGAACCGCTGGTGATGCCAATTTCAAAGTAATTCATTCCCGTTTTTACCATCAAATCGCACAATTCTGGTGTGAGATTATCCGCACGGATGTAAGCAGCCCAGTGGATGTCTGTCATGCCGGCGGCGATGATTTTTTGCAAGAGTTCAACGGCGTCATCAATGAATTTGCGGGCGGGGATAAATTGAGCGTCGGTAAACCAGAAATTGCGGATACCTCGATCGTACAATTGTCTAATCTCCGCCACCACCTCATCCGCTGGATTGATCCGCACTTGCTTACCTTCAATCACCGTGTAAATGCAGTAACAGCAGTTGTGAGGACAGCCGCGCTTGGTTTGGACGCCGATGTAGAAGTCCCTATCCTGTAGATAATAGGAAAATTCCGGCCAAATGGTCTCGATGTACTGATAATTAC
>NZ_JAHRFC010000185.1:0-3114 GCF_020883015.1 Microcoleus sp. CAWBG640 | reverse complement strand
TGGGTGGAAGATAATCTACAATTATATTTGGGTGGAATCGATACAGAAAAAACTTATATTTAACCCAGCTTGAATATATCGATCGCTCTTATTCTTGATTTGCGATCGATTATTCAGCAAGCCCTAAATAACATTCAGTTTTGAGGTTTAACCGTGATGCCAATTTTTCGATCGGAGCTGCAAGCGCTGGTGGTAATAATTCTGCCAATATAATCTGGGATTTTTGAGCCGAAAGGAGTCGTTCAACCTCTGTGGCTACCTCTTCTTGGGTAGATTCTTGTTCTTGCTCCTCTTCCCTGATCTTGTAAATCTTGAAGACTTCTTGGGGGTTGAGTCGGTATTTTTGAGCCAACTCAGCTAGCTTGACCTGGGTCTGTGAGCGTTTTGAATCTTGGGCTAAAATTTCATCAACCTCACGCTCCAGGAGTGAGAGGTTGGGATGGGTAAATTTGGGATGGCTAACGACCTTTGATATTTGCTGAGTATCCTTCTTCTCTCCCACCGCAGCCAAGATGTCAGCCCGTGCTATTACGCAGCTATCCATCCAATCCTTGATATCCAATCCCTGACTTTTTGGCAGATTGTTCCAGGCTGGTGAGTCTGGATAGGCGTAGAGCCAAAGAGCATCAGGAAATTCTTGATGCAATAAATTGGCGTGTTCAATACCTGGTTCATCCCGATCGGGACAGATAACAATTTTTGCACCCTCTAAATCGCTTGTGTCAGAGCTTCGCCACTTCTTAGAGCCACCAATGTTGCAGGTAGCAGCCAAACCTAAATCCCACAAAATGTCAGCACAACTTTCGCCCTCAACAATGAAAATTAGTTCATTATTTGCGATCGCCTTTTTGACATCGGCGTAACGGTAAATCGGGATATTCTCGCGGGTAATACCTTCGACTCCGACTACCCAACCAATCTGCCTGGAAGCTTTGCACTTACCCCAACTTTCTTGATGCCACTTAGGTTTACCCCCTTCTCCATCGTCAAACCGTACAACACGCACAAGTGGATTACCGGCTCGATCGGAGTAAACCCAGTAGCGAGTTTGCCGTGGCCGAATTGCCTTCTTTTCTTGAGGACGGGCGTAAAAATAGTGACCGTCTTTGTCTGTCTTGCTTGTAGCTTCCCAACCTGGAGCGGGCGGTTGGTCACGGTTACAGACTGATAAATCGCCTACAGAGTAGCACCAGTCAGGCTTGCCACAGTGCGGGCAAGGATTAGTCTTGGTTGCACGGATTAGTCCGGCGGTGCTTGCTGTTTGACCGTTCGATGAGTTATTATTCATAGTAATTACCACTTCATGGTGGTGCGCGAATCCAAAAGCCGTTGCAAGCTAGGTTCCAATTAGGATGCAGCGGTTTTTTGGCGTTTACTTTTTTTGAAAATTTAGGACACAGGAGGAACCGCCCCGCGGATTAGATTGCGGGTGCGATTAAGCTGTCGTTACGAGCACAGCCACCTATTTCAGCGTCAGGTAATGGGACAAAGACTGGGAAGGATGGAGGGGCCCGATCGGTTGCTCGAACAGGCAACTGGATGTCGGTGTCTTTGATTACAGGTTCCTTGGCAAGCTCAATGCGAGTTTTGGGAATTTTCTCTTGCTTGTTAATGAGATGCTTTATCTCTGCCAACATATGCCCCCGGACTGTGCAACAAATGTATTTCCAGAATTTCATCTTTCTCGGATGCCATTCTCGGCTGCGTTCTCCAAACTCCATAAGAGATTCTCCGCCCTCTCTATGCCAGAAAGGCTTGAGACAGCGCTTGACTCGCTCGATGAACCCGTAAATACATTTCACATCCATGTCGAACATTTTAATTGATAAATTGCACCTGATAATTTCAGACCGATTTTGTCCCGGCAACGAACCGAATACGTGTCAAAACTCGCTCGTCGGGTTTAAAGGTAAAAGCACTAGACGAGCGAGTCAGAACAAGGGTTTTAGCGTCCCCAAGTCAGAGGGGATTTTGTCCAAAATCTCGGACGGATTTTGTTGTTAAGCATGATAGGTTTCCAAAATCAACACAAAGCGATACATCAGTCTTACTCACCAACCAAGCGCTTATACTCAGCCTCAGCAGCTTTGTACTTAGAACTACCCCCCTTGGTTACGCCCCACAACTCAAGGATGATTTTTGCCTTGCCATAGCCCCGTGCTTGTAGCTGTAGAATCCGTTCTAAAAGTTCTGAGTCTGCGTTCTCAGCTAGTTGGGGGGAACGTTCAGAATTCCAATCATCACCTTGACTGTGACTTAGTGCTAGAGAGCGTTCTAGGTGTTCGACTTGCTCAGAACCCGCCGTGTTTAGAATAGATTCGGCTTCCATCCGACGTTGTTGCTCAGAGACATACGCACTGGTAGCTAGCTCGTCAACCGCATCAGCCACAACAACAGCCTCACGCATAGACTCAAACTCTTGGGCCTGAGCTAGTTTGAGGGCGATTCTCCGAGATTCAAAGCAGCAAGCAAAACCGCCCATTAGAGACAACCCAGTTACCCAATTGTGTAGCGGAATTTTACGGCTGAGGGTGAACGGTGGTGCTAGCCAGAGGATTAACCCAGAGGTTGTTAACGCGCAAACCTTTAAAAGCGACATAGCATCACCCCCAAACCGAATAAAACAGCGACTATACCTGCAACCAAAATCCCTTGCAGGTCTAGGAGTGTGATGCGGAATTTCAAGCACAGCCAGTCGTCTAGTATCCAACCTAGAATCCAGCACAGGACTACGACTAGGTACAAGGCTCTCACCAAAATCTGTAACCCAGAATTGAGCGACGCTATCCAGCAGAGGAAACTGGAAGCAATCGCACAACTCACAAAAGTGTTGAAAAGTGCAATCGCCCTGCTCATGGTTTTGTCCCTTGTAGCTTGGCTTTAATTTCGCTGATGCGACTTTCGGCATTACTAGCTGCTTGTTCTAGCCCCATACCCAGTCGAGCGTAGGCTGGACGCAATCCGTGCAAGTGTTTACCCAGACGTGCGTCGGCGCGCTTTTTTACGAGCTCGTTGTCGGCAACCACGCCCTCATATTTACGGTGGTGTTTGTGGACTTTGGCATCGGCTTCCTCAATCTTGCCAGCAGCTTCATAAGCCCGTTTGGCGTGACGT
>NZ_JAHRFC010000184.1:0-3324 GCF_020883015.1 Microcoleus sp. CAWBG640 | reverse complement strand
AAGTCCCAAGTGCGGGCGGGGGGACGGGGTAAGGCCGGTGGGGTGAAGTTTGTGGAAAATACGATCGATGCGGTGGCTGCGGCTCAGACAATTTTTAATTTGCCGATCGAATCGGAGTATCCCGAAGTCCTGCTAGCAGAGGCAAAGTACAACGCCGACCAAGAATTGTACTTGGCTGTATTGCTAGATCCCGTAGCGCGACGCCCGGTACTTCTGGGCTCGCAACAAGGAGGTATGGATGTGGAAGGGTCGATCGAGAAAATGCAGCAAGTTGTTGTAGACCAAGAATTTTCGCCTTTCTACGCGAGGCGACTGATGCTGAAAATGGGATTGCAGGGAGATCTGATTCAATCAGTCAGCACAATTGTCGAAAAAATGTATCGGCTGTTTGTCGAAAAAGATTTAGATTTAGTAGAAATCAATCCTCTGGGCATCAGTCCCAAGGGAGAGGTAATGGCTTTAGACGGTAAAGTCAGTGCCAATAATGATGCCTTGGGACGTCATCCAGACTTGGCGGCCCTGGGGGAAAAGAAAGCAGATGCCAAGCTCCCAGGACACAGGAGAGGTCAGGTTGATCGCCGGAGTGCCCACTCGAATTTGCTGCACTCGCCCTTGGAATTGGGAGGGAGTTCTCAATCCCAATCCTCCAATTCTGAATCTTTGAACTTGGTGGAACTAGAGGGGAATATTGGGGTTTTGTGCAACGGGGTGGGTTTGACAATGGCGACTTTGGATGCGGTGACTCACGAAGGAGGCAAACCAGCTAATTTTGTGAATCTCGGTTCCCTAGACCGCTACGATGGAACCAAGACCCTGCGCGATCGCTTGGAGTTATCTCTGGAGTTAGTCTCTCAGGATAAAAGCGTGAAGGTGGTGCTGGTGCATATTTTGGCTAGTACCGCAGCCAGCGAGGCGACAATCTCGGCAGTAGTAGGCTATCTGGAACGGAAAGCCCGTGCCAATCGCCAAGTTCAGGTGGTGCTGCTTTTGGTGGCAATCGATGAAGATGGGGTGAAAAAGCGTTTGGGGCAGTTGCCTGTGCAACTAGCGAGCACTTTGGATCAGGCAGTAGCACAAGCTGTGTCTTTAGCTAAATAGCGGGAAGCCCCGACATCATAGAAACCTTCAATCAATGGCCGATCGACTCCGTAGTTGGGCAAACTTCCTTCTTCCTTAAAGATGGTTACAGTTACTTATTTTGATTTTGAAGATTCAAGGCGGTTGAAACCGCCGGGTCGTTTCCCTCTCAGGACTAAAGTCGCTGAGTTTCCCACTTACCGAGTGTTTTTATGAATTTAACTCCTGAGAGTAAAGTCCTCATACAAGGCATTACAGAATCTCCCGCGTCAACCCTTGTGGGGCTGATGATGAAAGCATACGGCACAAATGTAGTGGCTGGTGTCAGTCCCGGTAGGGGCGGGCAGGAGTTGGAGGGAATTCCGGTTTTTGATTTGGTGGAACAAGCTGTGGCGGCGGTGGGGCACATTGATACCACGGTGATTTTGGTGGAACCCTACTGGGTGCTGGATGCGGCTCTCGAAGCGATCGCTGCTGGAATTCGGCAAATCGCGATCGTCACTCCAGGAGTGCCTCCTCTGGATATGGTGCGCTTAGTCAGAAAAGCTGAAGCCATGGAAACTTTGGTGATTGGGCCCAACAGTCCGGGAATTATTGTGCCTGACAAGTTATTGCTGGGAACTCATCCCAAGGAGTTTTACACTCCCGGCCCGGTGGGGATTATCAGCCGCAGCAGCACTTTGACTTACGAGGTGGCTCTAGAATTGACTAATGCGGGGTTGGGACAGTCGATGGCTGTTTGTATTGGCTGTGATGCGATTGTCGGCTCTTCTTTTATGCAGTGGCTGCAAATTTTGGACGAAGATGAGACTACGGAGGCGATCGTGTTAGTGGGGGAAGTTGGCGGCTGGAGCGAACAAGCGGCTGCTTCTTATATCGCTGAGGCGATCGACAAACCCGTGGTGGCTTACCTGGCTGGCCGCTATGCTCCCAAAGGGCCATCTTTGGGCCACGCCGGCATCCTGATCAGCTCTAGGGCTGCGGCGCGGACTGCCTTTGGGGTGACAGCAGAAAATAAAATGGCTGCCTTTGAAGAGGCAAATATCCCAGTCGCTTCTCGACCTTCCGAGGTACCTAAGTTGATAAATAAATTACTCAAGAAAAATCAAGACGTCTCCTAAATCCGATCGGCTTTATTCATTTTTTCTGAATCTGTATTTATTCATAGGTTTGGAAGCTAATATTTGGGTAGCTATGGTTACAAAACCTTGACAAAACCTCTGTTAATCTGGTAGCAATTAATGATATTGGAAGCTCGCTGCTGTGGGATGTCTTAGTATTTCAATTGTTGAAGGGAATCCGCACCTGCGATCGCTCTTGGGCTGGCATCTACAGCAAGTCGGTCACTGGGTGCATCAATCAGCGGATATCAATCATGCTAGGGAAATATTTTTCAGCCAACAGCCCTCCCTAGTAATTCTGGATGCAGAATTGCCAGATGGAGACGGTTTGGAATTTTGCCGATGGCTACAAAAACAGCAGCAGTCGCTGATTTTAATGCTGTCAGCCCGGAATTCTGAAGCGGATATTGTTGAAGGTTTGAAGTCGGGGGCTGACGATTACCTCACCAAACCTTTTGGGATGCAAGAATTTATGGCGCGGGTAGAAGCTTTGATGCGTCGCAACCGCACGATGATACCGCCGGCTACCCTGGAGTGCGGGCTGCTCAAAATTGATTTGGTGCAACGCCGAGTGCGTTTGTACGAACAACATATCGAACTCACTCCCCAGGAATTCAGCCTGTTGTACGTGCTGGCTCAAGCTGGAGGAGTCCCTCTGTCGCGATCGGACTTACTGCGCAGAGCTTGGCCCGATGCTATTGACAACCCGCGCACCATTGACACTCATGTACTGTCTTTGCGGAAAAAAATCGAAATCGATCCGCGACAGCCGAGTCTGATTCAAACTGTGCGGAATGTTGGCTATCGGCTGAATTTGGAATTGTTAAATGGGAATGAATGGAATTCACCGCTATCTAGGGTTGTAATTTCTTAATTTGCTTGCTGATTTGATGTTGGGAATTAATTGGTGATCGCCTCGGTTTTTCCTGACAGGATGAATTGGATTATTTGGGACAGGGCAATTGTCCGTTAGGAGTTACGTAAACATTGTGATTGAAGTCATTAGACATCTCCCAAAAAGAAATAGTTTGCCGATCGCTCTTAAATTATAATGGAATTTTACCTCAAAAAACATGAGCCAGCTCCGAGAATATCTTGAAAAACATCCATCCGAGACTCAAAGAGT
>NZ_JAHRFC010000183.1:0-3599 GCF_020883015.1 Microcoleus sp. CAWBG640 | reverse complement strand
GTCTCAAATTCGTGGTGTAAGTCTGGGGGGAGAACATTCCAAGTAATTTGGCCGTGACAGGAGGAATGGTGCAGGTCAACTTTTTCCTTGGCCCGTGTGGTACGGCTGCTGCGGCCTTGCTCGAATACTGCTTGCAACAATCGCAGCACCAGTAAATCTGCATAGCGAGATAGTGGGGAAGTACAGCGCGTGTAACCTTCTGCCAAAGCTAAACCGAAGTGTGGCTTGGGTGTTGTGCTGTAAACCGCCGGCTTCATGGTGTCTTCCAGCAGGTAGGTGAGCACTCTTTCGGATTTCAATCCGGCAAACTGCTGAGTAAATCGCTGAAAGTCTAGGGGCAGAACTTCTTCTTCGTTTTCTAGATACAGTTCGCCTCCGAGGTTGTTGGAAAGTTTGATGAACTCTTGAATGTCTGCATGATCTGGCATGGGCTGGACGCGGTAAATTCCGGGGACTCCCAGGGCTTGCAGGTGGGTGGCTACGGCTTGGTTGGCGAGTACGACTAATTCAGATACGGCAGACTGGGCTGGGGGGGCGATCGCAAATGCTCCCAATTCCCCTTCATCGTCGAAGTGAGAGTTGGCGTCGGGCAAATTTAGTTCAAAAGCTCCTCGCTGGAGCCTCGCCTTTCTGGCGGCCTGGGAGGCTGCGGAGATTTGCTCTAGGAAAGGACGAAGGGCTGTGGATAAAGGCTGAGTTTCGTCATCGGAGGTCGATGCCAGAATTGCTTCTGCTTGGTGATAGCTGAGCTGGTAGTCAATTTGAATGACGCTGGTTTGAATGGAGTATTCAACCAGTTCCCCGGATTCGTCAAGGGTGAGCAACACGCTGAAGGCCAGTCGTTCGGTGTCTGGTAGCAAAGAGCAGCGCTCGTGGACGATGGATGGTAGCACGGCGATGATTTTGTCTCCCAGATGGGCTGCTGTGCCTCGCTTGCGGGCTTCTCGGTCGATCGGGGTTTCGGGTTGCACGTACTCAGCGACGTCGGCGATGTGAATTCCGACTTGCCAACCTCCCGATTTCAGGGTTTCAATGGAGAGAGCACGTTCCACAGGCGGGTCCCACAGGAATGAGGCTGGATCGAATTCGTTTTCGGCTGTGGGAGAGAAACTTTCTGGCTCGGTTTCTGGGACATCATAATTTTTGTCGCTGTTGGTTTCTCCCGGTTCGTTGTTGCTGAAAGTGACTGTGAGGATGTTACGCAAATCCAGGCGTTTTTTGATGTCGGTTTTTTTGAGTTTGCTGGGTAAATTTTCGGCTGCTTTGATGACTGCTGGGGGAAACGATCGCGGTAAGTCGTGTTTGCAGCATACGATGTCGAGGTCGTCGGCGGCTTCGGCGTCGGAACCTAGTACCTGTACTACTTTTCCGACTGGGCGGTGGGTGCCTAGGGGATAGCGTTTGACTTCGACGTGTACCAGGTGGTCGATCGCCTCTTGCAGATTGGTACCGTTTGCCAGTAAGTCTAGTTCAAATAGCAGGCGATCGTCGAGGGGAATTGCTCTGTAGCTGAGTCGGCCGGTGGGGGTGGCTGTTTGCTTGACTCTGGCTAGTACCGAGGGGTTGGCGCGTTCGAGTATCAACATCACTTCGCCTTCGGGGGAACGGCGGCGGCTACCTTCTTTGATGATTTTGACTAAGACTCGATCGCCATTCCATGCTGTTGAGAGATGACTTTCCCGCACGTAAACGTCTTCTGAACCTTCGGCGTCTTGAATTGCGAAGCAAAATCCTTTGCTGGAACAGCGCAGTTTTGCTTCTACCACATCGTCTTCAGTTACTCGGCGATATCGACCTTTGTCTTTGACTAAAATCCCAATTTTCTCTAGAGCTTCTAATGCGATTTGAAGTTTGAGTTGACTGGTGACATCATTGCAATCGAGTTTTTTCTCTAATGCTTTGGGAGCCACTAATTTGTCTTCTGTAAAATTGGCCAACAGTGCAGCGATAGAAAATTCCATGTAGCGATCGATCCTCTTTTTTCCAGCAATTAGTCTAATTTTGGCGAAATCCGCCACGCTCTTTCCCGCTTTCGCTGTGCTTATACGCCCTAGATCTGGCGGGGGTTAGTTAGGTGTAGACAAGCACAGCCACCTAGTTTGAGCGCGGGATTTTTTTAGGAAATTCTCTCCCGACTCTGGTGGTGGCAAATTTTCTGCTGTCTGTCTTCAACTGACTTCTGACGGTGCAGAAAACTGTCTCTTACCCTTACTACTTTTGCTTAGTTGCTTTGCCATTTCCGATAGGTAGAAATGACCTGACGGTGGCTGTTAGCTTAAACCGCGGGATGTGGCATGGGGTTTAGTGGCGTGAAAGGTTGCGCGGATGATTCACCTTTAATTTATTGTATGTTGAATAGGTGCTTTCAGAAAATTGTTTTTTCGCTGATTGTACTACACTTAAGCCATAAGCCCCATCTGGTTTCGGGGTCAAAACATTATGTTTGCTCAATTTCGCGCCCTTTATCCCACTGGACAGTTAATTTGTGAATTGCTGACTGTTCATCACGGCAAGTTTGTGGTTCGCTGTCTGCTTCAGGTTGATGGCAAAACTCTCGCTACAGGTATGTCGGCTGCTGAGTCGGTTGAGGATGCTGAGGACCGCGCTCGGTTGCGATCGCTCGCTGTCCTTGGATTTGATCCGGCTCAACCTCCGACGATCGCCCATGTTTCTCCGCATCCCGTAGCACCTCCGGCTCCCGTAGCACCTCCGGCTCCCGTGGCACCTCCTGTGTTAGAAAGGCCTGTTACTACTGACAATTTTGCTTTACCACATCAGAGCAATTTTGTCAATACTCCATCGCCATTAATCGAAGAGGCGATCGCACCGATACCGGAACCGTTGCCCCCTATGGTCGATCGAACTGTGACAGCCTCTAGAGAGGAATTTGACTCCGATGCTTGGCTGTCTTCCAGCTACGGCGCACCGATTCAGGAACGGGAGGTGCCAAGGGCTAGCCAAACTGAAATTTTACAGGGGGCTGCCGAAGTTAGGGAGTTGGAACCAATTGCGGTTGGGATTCCGAGTGATGCGATCGAGGATATTTCTGAGACGATCGCCCAAGTCGAAGCCACCATGAAGCGCCTGAAATGGACTAAAAAACAAGAAACTGACTGTCTGCAACAAAATTACGGTAAACTATCCCAGGCACTGCTGTCTGCGGGCGAGTTGGTAGACTTCCTAGAATACCTGGAAATCTACAGCAGAACCACTGATGAAATCAAGCGCTTGGGCTGGAGTCCCAGTCAAGGAAAGGATTATCTCAAACAAGGTTACGGTAAGGAAGCGCGACACTTCTTAAGTAGGGAGGAATTGTTTGACTTTCTGCAATATCTGGAATCTTTACCTTAATAACGTAAGTAAAGCCACTTAAAAAAACAGAATAGAACTCTTGCAAAAGTCAAATTTATCCCCCTTAGTCCCCCCTTATTAAGGGAGGAAACAACAATAATCTTACTCCCTCCCCTTAGTAACCCACATTCCGCACCCCCAACTGGCACATAGGCGGGTTGAGGGGGTAAAAGTGAATCATCCGAGACAAAAATGAGTAGAAATGCTCAACTATCTCGGTCACTCAACATCACCCAGTAGTCCATTCT
>NZ_JAHRFC010000182.1:0-3725 GCF_020883015.1 Microcoleus sp. CAWBG640 | reverse complement strand
GTGCGATCGCCTATTTGAGTATTTTTCAATTCTACAAAATTTCCCACCCGACAATTCGCGCCAACTTCTGCATGACCACGCAAATGTGCGTAGGGTCCAATCCTTGAATTATCAGATACAATACTATCAGAAACTACGGCATAAAGTACAGTTGCATTTTTACCAATTTGACTGTTTTCAATCAAACTGCCTGGACCAATGCGACTACCACTAGCAATGGAAGTTTTACCTCGTAAATGGGTTTGTGGTTCCAGGATCACATCCGGCTGCAACTCTACAGTATCATCGATGGTAATGCTATTCGGGTCGATCAGGGTTACTCCCGCAGCCATCCACTTGTCCTTGATGCGCATTTGCAAAATATCCGCAAGTGTGGCTAAGTGTTTGCGATCGTTAATGCCCAATATTTCCCGCTCGTCTGCTACATCCATCGCCATCACCGGTGCCATGTATTTCACCGTATCAGTAAGGTAATATTCTTGTTGGTTATTGTCTGCCTTCAATTGGGGCAAGACTTTTTCCAAATGTGGCCAGTGAAAACAATAAACACCTGCATTAATCCGACAATTTTCTTTTTGAGCGGTTGTGCAATCGCGGTCTTCTACAATTTCTGTTACCAAGTTTTGACTATCTGTAAACACTCGACCGTATCCTTGAGGATTCGCCAAATTAGCTGTTAACAAAGTAGCCGAATTTTGGTGTTTTTGGTGAGTTTCTACTAATTCCTTGAGAGTTTGCGATCGCAACAAAGGCACATCCCCATTTAAAACCAGTAAATCTCCCGTAAATCCCTGTAAATGAGGCAGTAGTTGTTGAATAGCGTGACCGGTTCCTAATTGTTCAGTTTGTTCGACAAATTCTAAGGGTGGCAATTCAGCATTTTCCGGTTCTAATTCTTGATTTTCCAGGAGTGCTTTTTTAACCAGTTCGCTGCGATAACCGACGATGACCAGTCGCCGGGAAATTTCAATTTCTTGACAACTGTTGAGGACTCGTTCAACTAGAGTTCGACCGCCCAATTCTTGTAAAACTTTGGGCAAGTCGGATTTCATGCGCGTGCCACGTCCAGCCGCTAAGATTGCTATTGCTATCATTTTGCGATCGATTAATCTAGTATGTGTTAAACATTTTGGCTGATGATAGGTAGGTCGCTCTAATAAAACATCAAATCCGATCGCCCTCTCCTGTCTCCGACTTGTTTCAGAATTAGGGATTCTGGATATGTTGTTTTTTTAGCCGTTGCTCACCGATCGCTAGCCATCGGTCAATTGTACTGCGAGGGCACAATTTTTTAATCTCCAATCTGAAAGGGAAAATTCCTTCGGGCGATATTTTTTATCAACGGATGTCAGCGACTACTCAGCCTAGGTGGCTTAAGCAGCTTGGCTGTGCACCACCACACTCCTGTTGAGTTCCATAGGAGGGGAGTATCCCAATTTTGTATGGGTGAAGCATTCCGGCCGACAATTTATTAGTGATAACCAGAGATTTACAGCGGGAATGCTTCACCCCTACGAATATATTTGCAAAACACAGATGCACCCCATAGGAGAGGGAAAAATCTACCGGGATAGGGAAATATCGGAAAGCCACCGCATCGATCCTTAGACTCGCTAGCTTCAAAACTCCCATCCCCAATCCTTGACTCCTAAATTCTCAATCGAGCTCCCTAGTTTCGACACTTGTGGATTATACTGTTTGTGAAATTTCAATTATTGTGCTTTAACATCAACAAAAATTTTCACCTACAGGAAGGGGAAGTCCCGAAGTCTATCCGTTTACGGGATGAGTGGCGGGATGAAAGTAATCCCGAAAATAAATTGAGTGATAGCGAATCAATTATCCAAAAATTCAGGTGTTCAGCTATGACAGAGCTTAATTTTCAGGAACTTGCAAAACAGGGAAATCCGGAGGCGATCGCCTCTTGGCTCCAGAGTCAGTTACAATCTGAAGACATCACAGTGACAGTTAATCTCAACGGCGATTATTTGGAAGTATTTCTGGATGCTTCGCCCGTACCTGCACCAGATAAATCAGTAGAGTTGGTCCGCAAGCAATTAACCGATTTGCAGCCAAAATCGATTCGCTTGGTGAAAGTTGAGGGTCGAGAAATTGGTCAGGCTGTGTCTGATTGGAGTCAAGAATTTATTTTAGAACACCCAAGTATTGCTCAAGAAAATAATCCTGAAAAATCCTTGACAAATACAATAGTTGCTAATCAGGAAAAACTCATGGAAACTGCGAAAAATATGGAGGCTACACAGCCGGAAATGAAAGAATTAGAGAATAGACTGCGATCGACTTTTATAGTAGTTGGGATGGTGACAGGTATATTGGCGATCGCCGTCGTAGCCTTTGTTGGTAAACTTTTAAACGAGCCAGCAGCAACTGCGGGCAAAAATCTAGAGGAAACACCGACTGTAGCAACAGTACCAGATTCTTTTCGAGAGGCAGTTAACAGTGCAGTAAAAGCAGCAGAATTAGGACGAGGTGCCAAAACCAAAGAGGAATGGAATTTAGTTGCCAATAACTGGCAAGAAGCCATCTCTTTGATGAGAAGAGTACCCCCATCAAGTCCTCATCATGAACTAGCTCAGACAAAAGTAGCTGAGTATCAGAAATATCTGATTTATGCTCAAGAATCAGCAGTAACTCTGCCTTCCCCAAGTCCAACAACAGCCACGGGTGAAAAAGAATCAGCCGAAAAATCAACTAAAAAATCCAATTCCGAAAAGGAAGCCACTGAAAAATCAACTAAAAAATCCAATTCCGAAAAAGAAGCCACTGAAAAATCAACTAAAAAATCCAATTCCGAAAAAGAATCTAATGAAAAAGCAAATAGGAAATCTAATCCTGAAAAATAAGGTGATGAAAAAAGCAGCTTATTTTCTAGAGATTTTCAAGTTTATCGCCGTTCAAACACAGTAATTTTTAAATCAATATGACAGACACCAATTTGATAGTTAATCCCGAATGGTTAGCCGGCAATACCGAAAATCAGCAAGTTGTAATTATTGACTGTCGGTTTTCTCTAGCCGATCCAGAATTGGGACAAAAACAATATCAAGAAAGTCACATTCCCGGAGCTTTTTATTTAGATTTAAACCAAGACCTCGCTAGTCCCGTTGAAAAACATGGTGGCAGACATCCGCTGCCAAATATTACAGAATTAGCGGAAAAATTGAGTGAAATTGGCATTAATTCCCCAGAAACTTTAGTTGTAGCCTATGACGATTCGCGGTTGGCTTTTGCGGCTCGGTTGTGGTGGCTGCTGCGATATATGGGACACAGTAAAGTAGCATTGTTAGATGGGGGTTTCAGTGGCTGGAAAGCGGCCCGATATCCGGTGACAAATGTTTTGCCAAAACCTCGTGAGGGTAAATTTGTCCCCGAATTGCGATCGCACCTGATTGTGGATATTGAGGCCGTAAAAGCACTAAAAGACTTGCCGGGAAAGGTTTTGGTTGATTCGCGGGAGAACGAGCGATATCTTGGCCTCCGGGAGCCGATCGACCCCATTGCAGGTCACATTCCCGGTGCTGTCAACTATCCTTGGCAACAGGTGACAGATGAGACAGGAAAAGTGCGATCGACTTCCGCACAAAAGCAACTTTGGACAGAATTAGCCACCGCCGAAGAAATTATGGTTTATTGCGGTTCCGGGGTAACAGCTTGCGTGAATTTATTGTCTTTAGAAATAGCCGGAATTCCCAACGCTAAACTTT
>NZ_JAHRFC010000181.1:0-3914 GCF_020883015.1 Microcoleus sp. CAWBG640 | reverse complement strand
GGCGGGGGCGGGTTTATGAGATTATTGGTCTTGGGCAATTATTGTTTGTAAAACCCGCCCCTACGGCAATTTGGCGGGGGCGGGTTTATGAGATTATTGGTCTTGGGCAATTATTGTTTGTAAAACCCGCCCCTACGGCAATTTAATTTGCTTAACTAAACACGATCGCCTAATTTTTTTACGTGTTATCAAACTATCAAAACTATGTCTGAAAACGAAGAAGTTACACCATCTGATCGTGATGAATCTGCCGAAGATTCAACCGAAAATTCGACTGAGACAGATGCTGAAGAATTGGTGGAAGTGATTGCCGAATTTGAGCGGTATCGGGAACGTTTGGTGACTGAAACAATCGCAGCGGCACAAAAGGCAAAGCTACCCCAGAAACCAGCCCTGGCTAAAATTGAGCCGGAACTTGCTAAAATTGATGCTGGACTTGAGAGTCTTCGCGCTCAATTGGCTGCTATAACTACTAATAATTAGGTGACAATTATGGTCAATTCTAGTGCTCAATCTCAGGACGATCCAATTGTATTGGCTCATGCAAAAGCAGATGCTTTTCTGCGGGAAGTTACTGAACAAATAGATTTAGATACTTTCAATCCTGATGATTCTGAGGTTTTGAAGCGGTTGGTTGAATGTATGGGAGATTCGCGGGGGATGACTCGACTGCGTTTCGCGGAAACTTTGGCTGAAATTGGTGAAGCTGCGACTCCTGTTTTGTTGGATGGTTTGGCAAATCATCCTAATCCAGTTGTGCGACGTGCGGCTGCTAAAACTCTGACTTTGATTGCTGATCCGACGGCGGTTCCTCATCTAATTCATGCCTTATTGAATGATCAGGATACAGTGGTTAAGGGTTCGTCAATTGGGGCGCTGGCGAGGATTGGGGAGCCATCTGTGCAGGCTTTGTTGGATATTTTGGGCACGAAGGATTTGCCGGAAAGTACGATCGGTCATGCGGCTTGGGCGTTGGCGTTTATTGGGGCGGGGGCGAAGGAGTATTTGTATCAGGCGATCGCCTCTGATTCGTCTGTGGTGCGTGGTGCGGTGGTTGGTGCGATCGCCAAAGTTGCACAGGAAGAACCGAAGCCGGAGTTATTCGAGATTTTGGTTAAGTCTCTAACGGATGTGGATGTTGATGTGCGTTGTGAGGCGGCGGCTGCTTTGGGAAATCTCGCCTATAAGCCTGCAATCCCCAACCTGATTGAGTTGCTGGATGGTGGTGATGGGGAAACTCGCAGGGCGGCGGCCTTGTCTTTGATGAAAGTAGGCGATCGAAGTGCGATCGAACCACTACAAGCTGCATTAGCTAAGGAATCGGAAGTGGCGATTCAAGGTGTGATTAAGTTGGCAATTTCTCAAATTAAGTAATTAAAAACATGACTGAATCTGGAACCGGGCGGATGTTGCTTTCTCATAATTTTGATATGCCAGAAGGTGTTTTTGGGCCCTTGAGTCGGGAAGATTTGACCCTGGTATTTGTTGATGGTTTAAGCCAATATCCTGAGATTAAGTGTCGTCAATTAAATCATGCTCATTGGATGGTAGAAGTTTTATTTTCTACTAATGATTTTGCTCCGCCTCAAGTTGGGGAATTTTGCGCTGAAGCTTTGGTGAATCGGCGGATGAGTCAAGGGAAAGCGGATGATTCTTTTCCTGATATTTTGATTTTAGCAGGGTTGAAGAAGACTCCGCCATTGAGTAGCGATGCTGAAGCGCTACAAACGGGAGAATGGGGGGTTGATGTGGTGGAAACTCCGTCTGCTGATAGTTTCTTGATGGCGATGGGCTGGGAGGATAAAACGGCTGGGAAAAGTATTGAGGATGTTTTTAAGGTTGAAAGGAGAAAAGGGTAAAAGGATAAAAGGCTGAGTTAACCAGCCGTGATATCTTTTTGATTGATACTGTTGAAACAACAACCAAACGTCACTCGATACTTAGTCTGCCATTTTTCAACTTTCCTCATCATCTTGTCCTGGTAAATCTAAAGCAATCATTAAAGCGCGATTAAGTTCGGCAATTTTTGCCTCTGAAAGCTTTCCCAGCATTTGCAAAAGTCTAGTTTTTGCCAATACCCGCACTTGATCCGCTTTAACAATTGAATCCCTTTCTAATCCTCCATCAGGAGCTTTAATCAAAACCTGAGATGGAAAAATGCGCTTGTTTTGTTGATAAGTGGTACAGGGAACTGCCAAAACGACTGGACTACTAGCATTAATTACGTCGCGACTGACTATAATCACCGGACGATTTCCCCCTTGTTCAGAACCTTCCACAGGATCGAGACGAGCTAAATAAACCTCTCCTCTTTTCATTCTTGAGACTCCGCTAATTTAAAAGCCTCCCAAGAAGCTGTAGCAAATTCAGCCTCCATCTGTAAAACTTCAGCTTGATATTCTGGATCGCTTGTCATTTCTGCTAGTGCTTCATCAATTTCAGCTCGTTTCAGCGCTGCTAATTCTCGACAAATAGCCCGCATAATAAATTCATCACGACTCTTGGCTTTTCCCTGGTTTACTGCTTTATCAGTCGCTTCTAGTAAATTAGCAGGGAGACTGATTTTTGCTTCAATTGTAGGATTAGACATGAAAATCACTCCTAAATGAAACCTGAATGTTCTCTAGATATCTATCTTAACTCTTTTTTTCAAAATAGTGATGGATTAGGCGATCGAGGATGTTTTAAGGTTGAAAGGAGAAAGGGGTAAAAGGTAAAAGTTGTTTGGAAAGTAAAAGCTAAGTCCCGAAGCGCTGATTTTGAAGTTCACCACACTATCTATCTCCCGTAGATTAAATGATTGAATTGAAGTTTATTGGGTCTACTAATTTCCAGCATCTTATCAGGACGATTGTGAATCTCAGTTAAACGGTCATTAGTCTCAGTTGAGCGATTATTGCGGGTTTTTCCTTTGGAAATGCTAATATGACCGATACTGATAAAACGATATTCAACAGAATAATCAGCAGGCGGAGGTTCTTTTAGTATAACTTGCTTTTTACCTTTACCGTAGCTATCTTCCAATGGCACTGTAGCACTTTCCTGAATCATCTCTTTGAGGATAGCAATATCAGACATCAATCCTCACCCCAGACAATCGATTCCTGAATCCTATTCATCGTTTCAATGGTTGTATCAAAACTGCGGGCTTCAATACCCATTTCTGGGTCGATATCGGCTGGTGTAAGAGTTTGACATTTATTTGTTTTTGTCTTCCCTGTCTCTTCCGCAATATAAACCTTTATTTTGTTAGACGAAATTAGTTCTACTTCCCTATAACCTTCTTCTTCAGCAATTCGCTTCAGATGAGGTTTATCATGGTTAAGCATAATCAATGTATTCAATTCTTTGATAATATAATCACTGTGGGTAGTGATAAAAACTTTAATACCCAGATTTACGAGTCTGGCAAATAGCCGTGCGACGCGGCGCTGGTTTTCAGGATGTAGATTCAATTCTGGTTCATCTATCATCAATAAATCGCCAATTTGAGCCTCATGTTTGAGGTAAAAACCGATGGCTAATAGAGAACGTACAGCACTAGAACTTTCATCCATAGAAAGCTTGAGCCTTTTACCATTTGGCTCATAATAAAGTTCATCATTACGAGTAACGGTGTATTGACCGCCGATTATATCAGCAAAATCTGCCAGTATATCAGGATGGTTTTCCGCAATAAAACTGCTTTTCTTGACAATGGTTTCCAGTTCCCTCGTAAAGTCAACGTTTGTCTTGATTGGCAAAGCGTAGTCCTGATAAGCCTTAAATAAGAGCTCCATTGGATGGATCTTATTATTGCCTTGACCCATTTGTTCAAGCAATCTATTGCGGGCAAAATTCAACTCTTTGCGAAAAATAGCTGCACCAGTTCGTTCTGCACTAGCGATAAAAGGACGAGGAATAATTTCGGCAAA
>NZ_JAHRFC010000180.1:0-3925 GCF_020883015.1 Microcoleus sp. CAWBG640 | reverse complement strand
GTCGCGAGTCCAAACTTCCAAAGATGCCTCATAAGCTGCGATCGCCAATTCCAGATTCTCGGCTTTTTCCCCTCTGATTCTGTTTTGGTAGGCAGTCGCCAAATTATTTTGACACGTTGCCCATTCAAAGGGAAATGCGTCGCGAGTCCAAACTTCTAAAGATGCCTCATAAGCTGCGATCGCCAATTCCAGATTCTCGGCTTTTTCCCCTCTGATTCTGTAGAGGTAAGCCATCCCCAAATTATTTTGACTCCTTGCCCAGTCAAAGGGAAATGCGTCGCGGGTGTAAACTTCCAAGGATGCCTCATAAGCTGCGATCGCCAATTCCAGATTCTCGGCTTTTTTCCCTCTGATTCTGTCACAGTAGGCATTCGCCAGACTGTTTTGATACGTTGCCCACTTTTCCGAGTAAGCTTCGCGGGTGACAACAGTTAATCCTATCTCCAGACAAGCAATAGCCACCTCTAAATTACTTGCCCGACTACCTTCCCGAAGATTTTTAAAATTAATATTCAAACCGTATAAAATGTTAGCACGATTGTATGCTTCTTCTGCATCCAAAGTTGCCAGACTTTCAGTTACCCACTCTCGCAAATATTGAGCAAAACCATCATCTATTAATTCTAGGTTAGCTTGCAGAATCTCGATTTCTTCCTCGCTGGGACAGGTGACGAGAGATTTAATCAGATTGAGATAAGCTTGGCGGCGCGCTTCGTTCATTGCTTACAACCCATGTTTTTAGAATTTTACATTCTTTGTCGGGGAAAAACAAGGGGGAAACCCGACTTGCTGAATCATCTGGAGTCGTTGGAGTGTGCGTCATAAGCTGCTACGGTTTACTTAAGACTATTTATGCCCCGGAGATCCCCCTAAATCCCCCTTAAGAAGGGGGACTTTAAGAGCTTTCTTATCCCCCCCTTCTTAAGGGGGGTTAGGGGGGATCTGTCTTAACTTAAGCGTATTCTGTCATAAGCTGCTACGCAACTATGTCGTATAATATAGATACAAGATAAGTAAGCGATCGCCATAATGAATCTATTCGGAATGGGCCCGGTCTCATTCAAACAAATCTCGATGATTTGCGATGGGGCAAAAAACAAGAGGAAACTAAAATGATTTCACAAACTTTAGTAGAAATTGAACGTTCTATTAGTTCCCTGTCGATAGAAGAACAACTTTGGCTGCTGGAACGTATCGCTTGCCGAGTACGGGAGAAAACTCACATAGCTAATAAACTCGCTAATACTAAATACCTGGAGGCAGAGATAGCAGAGATGGCAAACGATCCAGATATTCAAGTTGAGATTGCTGCTATCAATCAAGAGTTTATTGTGGCAGAAATGGATGGTTTAGAAGCGCTATGAGCATTCAGCGATGGAAAATTTATACTGATATTAGCGATCGCATTTTCAGCATTGGTATTTAGGGTGGCGGCAGATTTCCAATCAGATTTTGAGCTAATTCGACAAATTGTTCGGCACAGTTAATTTGTTCCGCAGCTTGTTCGACAGTAACAGTATCAATTCCCCCGTAATCTCCACTATGAGAGCAAATCTTGAGCATCAATTAAAAATCTGTGAAATTCAGCAGGGACTCTGCCTGTACGGGCAAATTCTCGACCAAAAGCTCCAATTACTGCGGAATGTTTAGAAAAAGACATTCCTTCACCATCTAAAAACGCCTCAGCAATGTAAAACATAGCATAATAAGCGCGAGCAGCGGCATAACCGGGAAAACCATTATCTAGCAGTAATCTTGCCGCAATGATACTTTGGCGAGATTTCTGGATTAATTCTAATTGTTCGGGTTTCATAAAGCTATTCCCTCTTTACGAATGTTCCTCAATAAAGGCCCGTTGTAGTTCACAAACCGATTTTCATCCATAAACAAACAGCTAATCACTTCATCATTTTGGAGAGACAAGTCAGCCCGAATATGGCTGATTCTTTTGATTTCTTCGCCGGGATTGACTTGTCCTTTGAGAACGACCAAAACATCAATATCTGAGTCGGGATGTGCGTCACCCCGCGCTTGGGAGCCGTAGAGTACCATTTGGGTGAGCCGATCGCCGTAGAGTTGCTCGAAGTGCGATCGCAATTCAGCTAGAATGGTCTTGAGTTTATCGTTGATTTTCATATTGGCGATGGATGTTATTTATTCTACACATAAACCCGGTGTATTTATTGTACACATAAACCCGGCGGTTGAAACCGCGTCTACAAAAACAAAGTCCGCCTACGCGGACTGAAGATAATTAATTAGAAAAATTAAGATTTTTACCCAATTTCAACGGGTTGCAAAATCTCATTCACAGGCTTTCCTCGTTTTAATTTAACCCATTTAGATTCAACAGGTTCATAAGCACAATAACAGACCATGATTTCCAGGTTTGTGTCGCTAGAAGAGAATTTGTGGATGCTTTTCACAATCCAATTGCTATCTCGACCGTGGGTGACTCCGTTACCCGGATCTTCGAGGTTTTCGTATTCTCGCACCCGCTCACCAATTTGAGGCAATTTCCCCGAAGAATCCCACTCTGTTGCTAAAATATCAGTCAAACCACCGATCGGTAGTAGCTGACGTTCTTCCCAGCCTGGGGATGAGAGTGATTCTGTTTTAAAAACTATCCAAGTTTCATTCATCGTCGGTATCTCCAAAACGACTGTCTTCAAAAGAGGTTTGTTCGCCATAAAACACGCAATTGACCTTGAGAGTGCGATCTTTTGTACGTTCGATACGCTTCAACCTCCATCTGTACTTGCGGCTCATATCCTGACACTTACTTGGGTCAGTTGCGCCGTGGTGATTTTCTAGTTCTGACGGTTCTGGTTCAGGTGAATTTGTCACTTTTTTTAATACTAGACATCAGTTTATTCATTGGCTAGTGCCTCCTTTTCCCGCTTGCTCTTGCTGGATGAGCGGGTTTGGGTTTGGGTTTGGGTTGCTGTGCCGATTTCCTTGAACTGCGGCTGTCACAATTCGCTCTACAAGATTGCTCATCGTGCGTCCTTCCTCCTTAGCCCATACCATTAAGTCGTCTCTAATATCCTCATCCAAAACGAAATTAACTCTAGGTCGCCTGTACTTCCCCATTTGCTCTCAGTTGCTTAGTGGTTAGTTACCAGCTTAGGACGTTAGATTAACTTTTGGAGTTGTGGATCGAGATAGTTGACAGTGGCATCTACTACAATCTACAATATACCTACGATCGCACAATGTCAAACAAACAACAAACAAAAGTAGGGTGCGTCAGTAGGTAAAACCCAAATTTTTCGGGCTAACCTTAAGACTGACGCACCCTACAGGCTACTGACTAATTACATATCTGTCATTAACCTTGCCTTCCGCAATATAAATGTCAATACTGTTTCTTGACCGGTAATAATATCGGCTCTTCCTTCCATTCCTGACTGAATTGAATACTGACGTGGGGTATTTGCTTGGGGAGTTTCAACTGTTTGACTACTGGTAGATTCGAGTTTGGTTAGATAAGTTTGTTCGGGCTTAATCGAAACTTCGTAATAAGAACCACCTGAATTATTAGCAGGATTTTGAGGGGCGATCGCATCTGGAGCAATTTCGCTGACAGTCCCTTTCAATGTACCGTAGTCAGGGAAGGGTAGGGCGGAAATTCTCATTTGTACAGGTTGGCCAATTTGGATGCCAGCGATGTCTTGGGATGTGACTCTGGCTTTGATTACCAGGGGTACGCCACTGGGGACGATTTGGGCTATCGCACTTCCTGCTTGCACAGTTTGACCAGGATGTTCTAACTCTACTTTGAGAATTGTACCGTCTGCTGGAGATCTGACAACGCTATATTTGAGTTTTAATTCAACTTGATTTAGTTCTTTTTGAGCTTGAATCAATTGCTGTTGAATTGACGAGCGCTTCACCAGCAAAACCCGCCGACTTCTGCCTAATC